>DPVA01000034.1:2858-3109 GCA_003529705.1 Gammaproteobacteria bacterium
GCAACTGATGGGCTGGAACGAGATTATCTTCGGCGGTCTGATCGTGATCGGCCTGGGGGCATTTTTCTTCTTCGGACGTTTCCGGGCAGGCAAAGCCCAACGCGAACGAAAGAACAAAATCCGCTGGCGTAAACGCTGATTAACCGGTCATGAAGGTCCTCGCTGCGGCACTCATTACTGTGGTGCTGTGGGGTGCCTCTCCGGTCGCCGCCAAGATCGCGGTGTCCAGTCTCTCGCCGATAATGGTCGCT
>DPVA01000089.1 GCA_003529705.1 Gammaproteobacteria bacterium
CGAGGGCAGACCTTCCGAAAAAGCTATTCTGACCTGCCGCTTGATTGACCGCCCTATCCGACCGTTGTTTCCGGACGGCTTTAACAACGAAGTCCAGGTGGTCGCGACGGTGATGTCGGTCGATCCCGAAATCGATCCTGATATTGTCGCGATGGTCGGGGCGTCCGCTGCCCTGTCCATTTCCGGTGTTCCTTTTGATGGCCCAATTGGTGCTGCCCGCGTCGGCTTTATTAACGGTGAGTACGTATTAAATCCGTCGACTGCCCAGCGCGAAGACTCTGCACTTGACCTGGTGGTTGCGGGAACCAAAGGTGCCGTCCTGATGGTGGAGTCTGAAGCCCAGCAATTGACCGAAGAACAAATGCTGAATGCGGTGATCTTTGGCCATGACGGGTCGCAAGCGGCCATCTCTGCCATCGAATCCCTAACCGCACAAGCGGGGGCAGAGCGCTGGGAATGGCAATCTGAGGCTCAAGATCAGGAATTTCTTCAGAAAGTGTCTAGTTTGGTCACTTCCGACATCGAGAGTGCGTACCAGATTGCGGACAAGTCGGCGAGACAGCAGGCTATGTCCGCGGTACGAGAAAAAGCCGCCGCTGACCTGCTCTCAGATGACTCGGATAACGAATTGAGTGAATGCGTGAAAGGCGCGATCAAGGGCATCGAAAAAGCCACCGTCCGAGGCCGGATTCTCTCTAACGAGCCCCGAATCGATGGTCGGGATCTAGAAACCGTCCGACCTATCAGTATCGAGACCAGCGTGCTGCCACGAACGCACGGTTCCGCGCTGTTCACCCGAGGCGAGACTCAGGCTATTGTGACCTGCACGCTGGGTACGGAGCGGGATTCACAGATTATCGATGCGCTTGAGGGTGAGCGCCGAGATCCATTTATGCTGCACTACAACTTCCCACCGTTCTGCGTAGGTGAGACGGGGCGAGTAGGTTCCCCAAAACGCAGAGAAATCGGACATGGCCGCCTTGCCAAACGGGCCATTCTGGGCGTGTTGCCGACGCCGGAAGAGTTCCCGTACGTCATACGTGCTGTGTCCGAGATTACCGAGTCCAATGGCTCGAGTTCCATGGCGACGGTCTGTGGCACCAGTCTCGCTCTTATGGACGCGGGCGTTACTCTTAAAGCACCGGTAGCCGGCGTGGCCATGGGCTTGATCAAGGATGGAGATCGGTTTGCAGTGCTGACCGACATCCTCGGTGATGAAGACCACCTAGGTGATATGGATTTCAAAGTTGCCGGTACGGCCGATGGAATTACTGCGCTACAGATGGATATCAAGATCGATGGGATCACTCGGGAGATCATGGAGCAGGCGTTGGAGCAGGCACAACGCGGGCGTATGCATATACTTGGCGAGATGGCGAAGGCGATCAGTGCGCCACGTGAAGAGATGTCCCGGTACGCCCCGAGAATTACCACGATGAAAGTTCCAACGGACAAAATCCGGGATGTGATTGGAAAAGGAGGTGTCACGATCCGTGCAATTTCAGAAGCCACGGGTGCGGCTATCGATATCGAAGACGACGGTACTATCAAGATTGCCACATCGGATCTCTCTGCGGCGGAAGAGGCTCGCCGTCGTATCGAGCAGATCACTGCAGATGTCGAGGCTGGCACTATCTACGAGGGCAAAGTGGTTAGGTTGATGGATTTTGGGGCCTTCGTGAATATCCTTCCCGGGAAAGATGGACTCGTCCACATCTCTCAAATTTCAGACGAGCGCGTGGCGAATGTAAGTGACAAACTGACGGAAGGAGACGTCGTTAAGGTTAAGGTGTTGGAGGTTGATAAGCAGGGACGAATTCGTTTAAGCATGAAAGCAGTAGAGAGCACCGCCTGAAGAGGTCTCTCGTACGCATTACAACCTCCCTGGTCAGGTCGGGTCAGGAAGAATTGAAAAAACAATGAGCGAGCCGAACCTCGTCTGGATCGATCTCGAGATGACCGGCCTTAACCCGCAGGCGGACCGGATTATTGAGATTGCGACGGTCGTCACCGACGCCGACCTCAATTCACTCGGGCGGGGACCGGTGCTGGCAGTGCATCAGTCCGAAGCGGTTCTTTCGGGAATGGACAATTGGAATCAGACCACCCATTCTGGAACCGGCTTAATCTCGCGCGTGCGAGCGTCTGCCGTCACCGAATCTGAGGCCGAAACTGCTACCCTAGATTTCCTTCGGGATCACGTGAAGCCCGGTGTTTCACCCCTGTGCGGTAACAGTATCTGCCAAGATAGGAGGTTCCTCGCTCAGCATATGCCCCGACTCGAGTCATTTCTGCACTATCGAAACTTGGATGTCAGCAGTATCAAAGAACTGGCAATTCGCTGGCGACCAGGACTTGCCGATGGTTTCGTGAAACAGGGCGGCCATCGTGCGCTCGACGATATCCTAGAGTCTATCGAGGAACTCAAGTACTACCGCGAGCATTTTTTCAGGACCGATCTCCCGAGCTAGCCGATGCGTCTTTCCTTGCGAGGCGACCGAGAGCCCACCGGATGTGTTCATCAACCATCCCAGATACCACGCCTAGACGAGCGCGGAGAGTGGCGATCACCGCCTCATCGGCCGGACCGTTCCCCAGGGCCACCGCTAGATTACGCATCCAGCGCTCATAACCTAGTCGCCGGATTGCACTACCTCGAGTGTACTCCTCAAACTGAGCCGGCGACCAAGTGAAGAGTTCCAAAAGTGACCGATCGTCTAATTCGTGCCGTGCAGAGAATATCGCGTCTCCCCGACCCGGGAACTTATTCCAAGGACAGACCAGCTGACAGTCATCACAACCGAAAATCCGGTTCCCTATCATTGGGCGAAGTGCTTCGGGTATCGAGGATTTGTGCTCGATCGTAAGGTAGGCGATGCACAGTCTGGCGTCGAGCTGGTATGGGGTATCGAGCGCGTTCGTCGGACATTCTTCGGCACAACGGGTACAGGAGCCGCAGTGATCAACATGGGGTTGGTCTACCGGGAGCGGTAGGTCGGTATACAACTCTCCGAGAAAGAACCAGGAGCCATCGACGGGATGAATCAGGTTGGTGTGTTTTCCCATCCACCCAATTCCAGCTTTTTGCCCAAGCGGTTTCTCCATCACGGGCGCGCTGTCTACGAAAGCCCGATATGCGAAAGACCCAATGGACTCGGTTATCAGGTCTGCTAATCGTTGAAGCTTCCTCCGCATCGGTCGGTGGTAATCTCTGCCGAGCGCATAGCGCGCGATGTAGGCCTTGCGGGGGTTCCCGAGTACAGTGTCGGCCGAACAGGCGGTTTCACGCCAATAGTTCAGGCGCACACTGATAATGCGAAAAACACTGGGAACGAGCAACTGCGGATCGGTTCGCTCGTCTGCGTGGCGCGCCATAAAGTTCATTTCGCCGTGCCATCCGCGCCCAAGCCATCGCTGGAGTGCAGGTCCGGCCTCACCGAGCTCGGCTTCGGAGACGCCAATAGCGTCGAAGCCCAACTCTCGGGACCAGAGTTGGATATCACGTTTATGATCCGCGAGCGCGGCGTCCGATACACAGTCCATGCCGTTATGATATCCCGATGTCGAAAATACAGAACATAATTTGCTCGGTAGACGAGGTTCGAGCGCTGGAAAATGACCAGATTTGTGCTGGTCGCCCGGCAAAGGCCATGATGGAAAATGCAGGACGCGCAGCGTTTCAATTGCTTCGTCAGTGCTGGCCCCATGCAGAACGGATCTCGGTCTACTGCGGCGGGGGAAATAACGGTGGGGATGGTTATGTTCTGGCGCGGCTGGCCGCGGAGTCTGGCTTTCCGGTTGACCTTGTTGCGCTAGCATCGCCGGCAACACCAGAAGCGCGTCAGGCCGAAGAAAGTGCGCGAGCCGCAGGTATTTATCCAAGATCGCACTCGCAGCAGTTGTTAGAAGCAACAGATGTGGTGGTAGACGCACTATTGGGTATCGGTGCAAAGGGAGCCCTCCGCGAACGGTTTTCATTCGTGGTTTCTGAGATCAATAAGTGCTCTGCTGGGCGACTGGCCCTAGATGTCCCATCGGGCCTCAGCGCGGACTCGGGAGCCGTTTGTGGTGATGCGATCAACGCCGATGTCACAATCACATTTATTCGTCTCAAGCGCGGTCTGATGACCGGTGTTGGCCCCGATCACTGCGGCCGGATTGTTCTGGACGACCTTGGTGTAGGGCTGGAGGAATCGACCGAAGAAGACGACCCGGTTTCCTGGGGATATCGCCTCTCGAGAAAGTGGGTAGAAGGCGTATTGCCGAGGCGTTCTGCCAGCGCCCACAAAGGGGTGGCAGGAGGTCTGCTTGTGATTGGTGGAGGAGTTGGGATGGCCGGCGCTCCCGTTATGGCAGGGCGTGCAGCGCTTCGATCGGGGGTAGGTCGGGTGACGATCGGATGTCACCCTGACAGTCGGATTGCGGCCGCCTCCCAAATGCCGGAACTGATGGTTGTGGGACTTGGGGATCCACAGGAACTCACTTTCCTGTTGGCTCGGTCAGACGCGCTTGTCATTGGACCTGGCCTCGGTCAGGACGCGTGGGCACAAGAGATTTACCGAACCTGTTGCGATCACAACGTTCCTAAGGTTATTGACGCTGATGCGCTCAACCTGCTATCAAGAGGGCCGAGAGCAGTGCCCCGCGCCGTGCTGACACCGCACCCCGGGGAGGCCGGCCGACTCAGACGCATTGACGTCGTAGATGTCCAACGACACAGGCCTGCGGTGGTTGAGATGATTGCTGAACAGTTCAGTGGTGTCTGTGTTTTGAAAGGGGCAGGCACCCTGATCGCCCAGGCAGGTAAGCCTGCGCTGGCTTGCGATCGAGGACATTCTGGCATGGCGACGGCCGGGATGGGTGATGTTTTGAGCGGCGTGATTGGCGCTCTCATGGCCCAGGGCCTTTCTGGATACGATGCTGCTGGAGCCGGTGTTTGGATTCATGGAGTCGCGGGAGAGCGTGTGGGGCAACGCGGTGGACGTATCGGTTTGTTGGCGACCGATCTCGAGCGGGGTATCAGGGAACTGAGGACAGAGATGGATTTCGCGGAGACGTCCGGTGGAAGGTGAATACAAGCTCTTGGGCCCCGACGACACTCGGGTTCTGGGCCAGTCTTTTTCCGCGGTGCTTAAGTGTCCGGAGGTGGTATATCTGGAAGGCGATCTCGGGGCAGGAAAAACCACCTTGGTTCAGGGAATCGTGAGCGGCCTGGGCAGTGACGCAGCTGTCGTGAGTCCAACTTATACACTGGTTGAAGAGTATCTTACGGCTGCCGGTGTTGTTCACCATCTGGATCTATACCGGATCCAAAGCCCTGATGAGGTAGAGAGTCTCGCTCTCCGTGACCGTTGTGATAACGAGAGCATTCTCTTGATTGAGTGGCCGGAGCGCGGTGCCGGCGGGTTACCTATTCCAAGCTGGAAAATCTCGATGCGATACGGTGATCAGGGCCGCACTGTGTGCATAACGCGCCCCTGAGGATGCGAAGTCGATCACGTCGGTTTGCGTCTCGCGCTCCGTTCCTCGTGTGGATGGGACTGGTGTTGTGGCCCATGTTCACGAACGCAGGCACGGAAGTGACTGGGAGTCGGTTCTGGCATGGGCCTGAGCGGACTCGACTGGTTCTAGAGTTGAGCGATTCAGTCCAGTACAACGTCTTTCGTCTCCAGAATCCCGAGAGGGTGGTTATCGATATTGCCGATTCGCACTTTGCGGGAGGGGCTGAGTTACCGGCGGAAGGCGGTGGCCCGGTCCTGGGTGTGCGCAGCGGAAGACCGACCAATGGGACCCTGCGCGTGGTGTTGGATCTAGGTGCGCCTTGGTCTTATCGGACCTTTTTGCTCAGCCCCAACCCACCTTATCCCTACAGACTGGTGGTCGATCTCAGCCGAATTCCCGAAGAAGATGAATCAGTCGTCGATTCTTCTGACACTCGTGAAGAAGATTATTTGGTGGTTATTGATCCGGGACACGGAGGTGAAGACCCCGGCGCAGTTGGCGGCAAGGGATCTCATGAGAAGGATGTGGCGTTGGCGATTGCGAATCGACTGAAACGGATAATTAACTGGGACAGTCGAATGCGTGCAGTCTTGACAAGAACGGACGACTATTACGTAAGTCTTCGAAAGCGCGTCTTGTTTGCCATGAGTATGAGCGCGGATGTGTTTCTTTCGATCCATGCCGATGGGGCGAAACGTCGTAGCGCGCGGGGCGCCTCTGTGTATATCTTGTCTACCGATGGGGCTAGCAGTGAGATGGGTAAATGGTTAGCCCAGCGGGAAAATGCTTCAGATCTTGCAGGCGGTGTAGATATTGGAGAACAGGAACCCATCCTGCAGAGAACACTTTTGGATATGGGACTGGACTGGAAAATCAAAGAAAGTCGTCTTTTGGGTATTGAGTTGCTGAATGCAATGGGCAAAGTCGGCCCCCTACATAGCGCCAACGTAGAACGAGCAGGATTTGCGGTCCTCAAGTCAGTCGATATTCCCGCGGTGCTCATTGAGACTGGGTTCATGACTAATCCCGATGAGGAGCAAGCGCTACAGCAGGTCCTGGTTCAGGAACGGATTGCAGGGGCCATTTTCCGTGGCCTGTCTGCTTATTGCGATGCTGATCAGCGTTGCCCTGAGCGGACCCAAGAGGCTAACGTATATGTCGTAGCGCCCGGAGACTCACTCCCATTAATTGCGGCACGCCTAGGACTGACGGTTTCGGAATTACGACGGGCCGATCCGTCGGGTTCAAGTTCGCTACAGCTCGGGCAGAGGCTGAAGGTGCCGGTCCCGTGAAGGGCGGTCTATTTAATCTTTCACAAAGTCTGGGGGTCTACGGGGAGACCCCCAGACTGCCGGTGGTCTGTCTCACTGGAACGACGGCGAGCGGGAAAACTGAGCTAGCAATGAAGCTGGCGAATTGCTTGCCGGTTGATCTCATCAGCGTCGATTCTGGCCAGGTTTACCGCGGGATGGATATTGGTACCGCTAAACCGGAAACTGCAGTGTTAAGGCGCACTCCTCATGGGCTTATTGATGTACGGGATATTGACACTCCGTATTCGGCGGCCGACTTTCGGCGGGATGCTGGGGCTCTTGTTCGCGAAAGTCTGGAGCGCCAACGCATCCCGTTGCTGGTCGGCGGCACGCTATTCTACTTTTCTGCATTGCTGAAGGGTCTGCCAGATTTGCCTGCGGCCGATGGCGCGTTGCGAGATTGTCTGGAAAAGGAAGCTGAAATTCAGGGCTGGAGCGCTATGTATGAGAAGTTGCTGAAGAACGATCCATCGGCGGCGGAACGCATTGCACCCGGCGACCGGCAACGGATCCTGCGCGCGCTTGAAGTCAACATGCTCTCGGGGAAGCCGGTTAAAACAAACCCTCCGGGGCGAGGCCTTCTAGGAGGTAATACACGGGTATTGCAACTCTGCGTTTTCTTCTCTGATCGCACGGTGCTGCACCAGAAGATTGCCGATCGTCTGGAGCAGATGCTTGGTTCAGGTTTGGTGAACGAGGTGAGCCTGTTTCGCGAGCAGTTTCCCAATGCACGCAATCTGCCGGCAATGCGCAGCGTTGGCTATCAGCAGGTCTGGTCATATCTAGAGAATGAGATTGACTATTCGACCATGGTCGAGAATACCCGCACCGCTACGCGTCGGTTGGCGAAAAGGCAACTTACCTGGATTCGGAACGAGCCGGGGTGGACGTGGTTCGACGCATTGAGCCCCGGCCTTTTCGACGCGGTCCAGAAATATTTGGCTAGTGCGGGCGGGCGCTGATCGGGCAGGGTTGAAATATAAGGCCGCGGCCCTTACATTCAACCGGGTTACCGTTGAATCATTAAGAATCACATCAGGAACACAATAATTTATATACATTTTGTGCAAGGACGCCGGGCAAATTTCGAAAACGGTACCATCAACTCCTTCTCCGCCTCCTATGGAGCGAGAAGTGTTTTTAATGAAACGGAGTCACGCTTGCGTCTGCACCATTTCCGGACAGGAGCATGCTTATGAACCAGCAAAGAGGCGCTGCCCTCCAAGACCCTTTCCTTAACATTCTTCGTAAGGAACGAATCCCCGTATCGATCTATCTTGTGAACGGTATCAAACTTCAGGGTCAAGTAGAGTCCTTCGACCCATTCGTAGTTTTACTCAGAAATAGTGTGAGCCAGCTGATTTATAAGCATGCGATCTCGACCATTGTGCCGTCGCGGGCGGTACGGGTGCCTTATGGAAACGACGATATGGATCCGCAGGATCTGCCGCAGGATCTGCCGCAGGATCCGGAAGAGTAGCGTGTGCGTCTGACTCAACAAGCCTCCAACCCCGGCGGATCCTTTCTTTTTTGACGAATTCCAATGATTCACAGTCCTGGCTGGACCAGCCGGAGCGAGCCGTTCTTGTTCATCAAAGCTCGAGCGGTCGCGTGCTGGACTCAGACCTTGAGGAACTTACCGGGCTTGCACAGTCTGCTGGCGCAACGGTTGTTGCTTGGGTTGGAGCCACCCGGCGCGTTCCCGAGGCTGGCACGTTTGTTGGCCGCGGCAAAGCACAGGAGATTGCCGAATCGGTGGCCGAGCATGATGCGCATCTTGTCATCGTCGATCAGCCGATTTCTCCGGTTCAGGAGCGCAACCTCGAACAACTCACCAAATGCCGGGTCATAGACCGTACACGATTGATTCTGGACATTTTTGCTTTGCGGGCGCGAACCCATGAAGGCAAGTTACAGGTCGAACTGGCCCAGCTTCGGCACTTATCGACACGTTTGGTCAGGGGCTGGACACACCTTGAGCGCCAACAAGGCGGTATTGGGTTGCGCGGCCCGGGTGAGACGCAGCTTGAAACGGACCGGCGTCTGCTCGGACTTCGCATCCGTCATCTACAGAACCGGCTGTCCAAAGTAGGCGTCCAGCGCGGTCTCCGTCGGCATCGCCGTAATCGAGCACGGGTACCGACCGTCGCGATTGTCGGCTATACGAATGCTGGAAAATCGTCTTTGTTCAATAGGCTTGTTGATGCACAAACCTATTGCGCTGACCAGTTATTTGCGACCTTAGATCCGACCATGCGGCGGTTGGAACTTCCCGGATTTGGTCCGGTCGTCCTGTCTGATACCGTCGGATTCATTCAGGGTTTACCGCACGCTCTGGTGCAAGCATTTCTCTCCACGTTAGAAGAGGTCAGTTCAGCAGATTTCCTGCTTCGGGTTGCAGACGACTCCGACCCAAACGTTCGTGAGCAAGAAGCCGAGGTTGAAAAAGTCCTAGAGGAAATCGGGGCTACCCATATCCCATCTTTGATTATTCGGAACAAATGCGACGCCAGTGGTAAAGTCGCGGGGTTGATCGAGGGACAGTGGCACCTGGGACCCGTGATCCGAACCTCAGCCAGAACGGGCGATGGCCTGCAGGCAGTTCGGACCAAACTGGCGCAGTCCTTGTCGAGTGCGAGGCGGCCTTGTGTCTTTCGCTTTCCAGCCAGTCAGGGCCGACTCCGCGCCCGGATCTATGCGCTGACAGTAGTCAATGAGGAGAGTATTACCGAGAAAGGGGAAGTACTGATCAAGGCCAATGTTGATGCCCCGACCATAGGCCGTATCGAGAATGAACCAGATTTCGATGCGAGTTATTGGGTTGAAAGAGGACAGGCGGAGCCTGACGCTGTTGTATTTGTGAAGAAAGGTTCAACTCGAACACAGGCCTGCTCATGATAAAATTTACCTGTCAGAGTTGCTGGCGAAACTATTTCTCGTCTTCGACGATATCTTACTTAAGAGGTACATAAAGCATGCCGTGGAATCAACCGGGGTCTAACAATCGCGATCCCTGGGGTCAGGGTAACGGTCAAAACGGGCCACCTGATCTCGACGAAGTGATCCGGGATCTTCAGAAGAAGTTTGGAGGCCTGTTTGGAGGGGGAGGCTCCGGGCGAAAAGGGGGCGGTAATTTGCCTTCCTTCAGTTCAAGAGCCATCGCTCCGATCGCAATTATTCTGGTCGGTTTGTGGTTCGCGACAGGTTTTTATGTAGTCGAGCAGGGTCAACAGGGAGTGGAGTTGCGATTTGGTGCTTATAAGACCATTAAGGATGCCGGTTTGAGGTGGCATCTGCCTTACCCCATAGAGTCTGTAGAGATTGTAAATGTTCAGCAGATCCGGACCGTCGAGGTCGGGTATCGAACAAATACGCGCTCCAACCAGATCGCTGGAGTTCCGCGTGAGGCCTTGATGCTCACTGCTGACGAAAACATTATCGACATCCATTTCGCTGTTCAATACGACATCAAAGACCCGCGGGAACTGCTGTTCAACGTGGCAGAGCCACAGGATCTTGTAGTCCGGGGGGCGACGGAGAGTGCCGTCAGAGAGATCGTCGGCCGGAATACCATGGACTTCGCGATCACCGGTGGTCGCGCGGAGATCGCACAGGAGACTAAGGTTTTGCTTCAGCAAATACTTGACCGTTATGACACCGGAATTAATATCAAAGCGGTTGAAATGCAGAATGCCCAGCCTCCCGCCGAAGTTAAAGCCGCGTTCGACGATGCGGTCAAAGCGCGTGAGGACGAGGAGCGCCTGAAGAATGAAGCCCAAGCTTACCAGAACGACATCATCCCAAGAGCCCGGGGTGGTGCCGCCAGGCTGGAGCAGGAGGCTGTGGCCTATCAGGCGAGCGTTGTCGCGGCCGCGCGAGGCGAAGCCTCCCGCTTCCTCCAGGTGCTTGATGAATATGCCAAAGCACCGAATGTCACGCGGGATCGGCTCTATATTGATGCTTTGGAAGAGGTCTATGGGAACTCTACCAAGCTGGTCATCGATCAGGGCAGTGGGTCTAACAATGTCATGTACTTGCCGCTGGATCAGTTGATTCGCCAACGGAGCAGCGTATTGTCCGGTGGTCAGTCGGATGCGGGGTCGGGTGGCGGTGGCTTTAGTTCGGGCGCGTTCAGTGCCACCGATAGCAATTCACGGCAGGAGCGTTCCAGCCGCCTTAGGAGCTTGACACAATGAGCGGCAGAAATATGATGTGGGTCATCCTTGCGGTGATCGTATTCGCAGTCGGTTCCTCGGCGGTTTACTATGTAGATGAACGCGAGAAAGCGATTGTCTTCCAGTTCGGGGAAATCGTACGATCCAATGACGAGCCTGGGTTTCACTTCAAGGCGCCACTGATCAACAATGTGAAGTACTTTGATGCTCGGGTTCAGACGATGGATTCTGACCCAGAACTCTACCTCACCCGGGAAAAGAAGAATCTGGTGGTAGATTCCTTCGTCAAATGGCGAATCACCGACGCGGCCAATTACTACACCCGACTGGGCGGTCTTGCAAGTAACGCGCGAAACCGATTAGCACAGCGGGTTAACGATGCTTTACGGAGCGAGTTCGGTAACCGCTCAGTGCAGCAGGTTATCTCGGGAGATCGCGTTGAGATTATGGATGTGGTTCGAGAATTGACCAACGAAGAGACCGCCTCTCTCGGTATCGAAGTGCTGGATGTGCGCCTTAAACGGGTGGACCTTGATCCGGATATCAGCGAACGGGTGTACCAAAGAATGGAGGCAGAACGCTCGCGGGTGGCAAAAGACCTTCGGGCGCGTGGCGCAGAAGCGGCGGAAAGAATCCGTGCAGATGCCGACCGTGATCGATCTATTATTCTTGCCGAAGCGAAGCAGAAGGCTCAGGAGATAAAAGGTCAAGGGGATGCTGAAGCAACGGCGATCTACGCGGACGCTTTTTCGCGAGATCGGGAGTTTTACAGAATGTATCGCAGCCTCAACGCCTACCGTAACACATTCGCCACGCCCGATAACCTCCTGGTGATTGAACCAGATTCAGAGTTTTTCCGTTACTTTAATCAGGCATCGCCGATGTCAACGGAGGCCGCGGAATAGGGACACCTTGTGGACTGGCGGGATCTCTTTGTTGCAATCGCGCTGGTGCTCGTGATAGAAGGTTTGATTCCGTTTGCCTCCCCCGGACGTTATCGGCGACTGGTGCAGGTTGTGGGAAGTATCAGCGCTCGTCAACTCAGACTGGGTGGGCTGGCCTTGATGATCGTCGGCCTGGTGCTTTTGTACCTGGTCCGTCGTTGAATTAAAAAGATTATCTTCGCCCCGGCGACCTTTGACGCACGGACGCAGACTAAGCGTTATCTCTAGAAGGGCAGGCACATGGCAAGAAGGGTGGTGGTCCTTGGAATCCAGTGGGGCGATGAGGGCAAAGGAAAGATCGTAGATCTTTTGACCGATCGGTGCGAGGCGGTAGTGAGGTTTCAGGGTGGGCATAATGCCGGTCATACCCTGGTGATAGATGGAGAAAAGACAGTATTACACCTCGTACCCTCTGGAATTCTTCGTCGAAATGTCCGCTGCATGATCGGCAACGGCGTAGTCGTTGCACCCGATGCGCTCATCAGCGAACTCGAAACCTTGGAGCAAGCCGGCCTGGAGCCCCGTGAACGCCTGACTATCAGCCCGGCATGTCCAGTCATCCTCGCGAGCCATGTTGCGCTTGATCAGGCCCGTGAACGAGCCCGCGGGAAGAATGCAATTGGGACTACGGGAAGGGGGATCGGTCCCGCCTACGAAGACAAAGTTGCGCGTAGGGGTATCCGTTTTGGAGAGCTGTCCGATCCGCAAACATGTATCGCCCGCGCTAACGGACTGCTGGACTATCACAACTTTCTGCTGAAAGAGCGCTATCGGGAAGAGCCGGTTGATCCAGATCGGGTTGCTCGCGAGATCGAGCGCTGGTCGATGGAATTCGCCCCTATGGTGGGTGACGTTGCCGAGGAGATTGAAGCAGTTTCGAGGTCTTCTGGAAGCATCCTTTTCGAGGGGGCCCAGGGGACTCTGCTTGATATTGATCAGGGAACTTACCCATTTGTGACTTCATCAAATACCGTTGCCGCAACAGCTGCCACAGGATCTGGATGCGGTCCTAACACAATAAATTATGTTTTAGGTATTACAAA
>DPVA01000128.1:0-5496 GCA_003529705.1 Gammaproteobacteria bacterium
GTCCCGATAACCGTTTGACCAGTCTTCAAGATACACATTGACCAGAAGGTCATGCTCCAGTGCGTATTCCACAGTGCGCTCAATATCTTCAAGATGTACATCGAGCGTTTTTCTGAGTTGCTCGGTGCAGTGCTTCTCACTGCCTTTGGTTAGCAAATTGAGCACACGACCCCCTGTACTGACCAGCCAGTCAACACTGCGGTAATGATCCGTAAAGCCCAGAACCTCTACCCGGTCGAGAAGATCGTGCTGTGCAGCCCATTCATGAATCCGGGTGACCGCCTCTTTTTCTCCATGGGAAACACCGGCAGACGCCACTTCGATGCGATCAACCTTCAGGCTGTGCAGCAGTGCGCGGGCAATACTCACCTTCTCGTCAGGCGCAAACGAAACTCCCTGAGTCTGCTCGCCATCCCGAAGCGTGGTATCCATTAACAGCACGTGTTTTCGCATTAACTTTAGCCCTGCGCGAAACTCAACCTCTTAAAGAACACGATATTCTATATGTAAATTATTGTTTAATTGAACTTGTTTCTTGTATCCAGTGAGTATCGTTGCAGCTAGTTCGGCGGCCTTCACCACCGTATCGGCACGATGAAGCCCTATCCAGTCTTCTAGAGAGGTAACGACACGGGTCATCGGGGGGCGACGCGTGGGCAAACCCACTGTCCGACAAATAATCCCGGTGCCCTGAAATCATCCTATTTCGGGTTGTCTTAAAAGAGCAGAAACCGCGCTGATGCACCTCAAAATTACAGCAACGACTACGGAGATATTTCGAAAGATTTCGGCGCTGTCTGCCAGTTTTTCCCTTGCTGAATCATGCCCAACTTGACGTGCTGGCCCTGACGATAAAAACGGTGCAGTCCCAGTCCTTCGGAGGTGTGTTCGAAAAGCGGTCCGTCCTGGAATGAAATGTCAGCAGATTGACGGGATACACCTGCGTCTCTTCCGACACGTCAATCTCCACATCGGTAATGGCATCGGTCACCTGCTCCCAAAAGAAGTCATTTATGAAGATACACTTAAAAACGCTCTGCGGCTTTGCAGGATCTGGCGTACACTTTCTCCATGAGAATCGGTAAACGCGCTTGTGACCTATTCTTGATAAGGGAAATGTGCAGGCAAAGTTAGCACTCAAGAGTTATGGCTGCTGGATTTCGTCCGAATCGACTTGCGGCAAATGGAACCGGACTGAACGCTTCTAACGATGTCGCCTAAACGTCAACAGTTGGTCGTGATGCATTGCGATATCGTAGAGTTTTCACGCCTGACGTCGGAAGATGAAGACGCCACCTTTCATGCGGTGCGAGAAGGGTTCACTCGGGTTGCCATGCTGGTTTCTGAACATGGTGGCGAGGTAATCAACACGGCGGGTGACAGTCTGCTCGCTGTTTTTCCAACGGCGCTTGCTGCAGCGCACACGGCACTTGGCCTGCAGCAGTATTTTGCCCTAGCGAATCGGAAACTGCCCGAGACCAAACGGCTGCGCGCACGGATCGGTATTCATCAGGGCGCGGTTGTTGTTGAGGGTGATCAGGCATTTGGCAATGACGTAAATATTGCCGCACGCCTTCAGGAGGCTGCGCCACCCGCCGGCATCTGTATCTCAAAGAGTGTGCGCGATGCTATCGATGAGAACATGGAATTTAAGTTCAGCTCGATCGGCCTCAGGGCCCTTCGTCATATCGCTGAACCTGTAAGTGCTTTCCTGCTTCTGAGCGGACACGAAGTGCTGATGTCGGACAGGGAAAACGCCCGAGAAATCCGCCCGCGACTTCTGGTGCTTCCCTTTACAGCTTCTATTCGTGATCCCGCCCTTGTTGATCTCGGTGAAGCACTCACTGTGGATCTTATCGGTGCGCTGTCCCGTTTTCGCCAACTGTTTGTCTTTGCGCCGCACACGGCGCTTTCACACAAAGCGTATGAACACGATCAAAGATTTGCCGGACAGCAACTCAACGCGCGCTTTGTGGTGGATGCCGCCCTCCGGCGGCACCACGGCGAACTTCGCTTGGTCATTAACCTAATCGAGATGCCGCAGGGGCACTATCTCTGGTCCGAGCACTATGAACTTAAGGAACAGACCCTTGCCAGCACTCAGGATGTAATCACACGCCAAATCGTGACAACGCTAGTTGGCAATATCGAGCACCGCGCGGGTCTGACACCAAACTTCAGTCCGGCTTCTTTGGATTACGACACTATCATTCGGGCACGTCATCTGGTGTACCGCATGCGCACGCCGGCAGATATTGCTCAGGCCAGAGACCTTTTTGAGAAACTCTGTGAAACGCATTTCACTTTTGCCTTTGCGTATTCAGGACTTGCCCTTTCGCACCTTGTACAGTTCCTGATGGGTTGGGCATCACATCCCTCCGAAACCCTGAAACAGGCGGCGCACGCAGCGCAGGTCGCACTTGAACTTGATCCCTCTGACAGCACGGCACACGCCGTATTCGGGGTCACCCAAATCTGGCAACGGAATCATGACCGTGCAATGAATCATCTCAACCGCGCTGTCGAACTCAATCCCAATGACGCCGACGTGATCGCAGCACGGGCCCTGGGACTTATTTTCCGAGGGAAACCCCTGTCGGCATGTGTGGAATTAGAAAGCGCGCTTGAAGCAAATCCTTTTGCCCCCGCCTGGTACTTCTGGTGTCTTGCTATCAGTTGTTATAACAGCCGGCAATACCGCAATACGATTGACGCACTCCAGTGCATTGCCGTGCTGAACCGCTTTCACCGGCGCCTTCTTGCAGCCAGTTACGCACAGCTCGGACACACCAGCAAGGCCGCCCATGAGCGTGACCAGGTCATGGCTGAGGTACCAGCCTATTCGGTAAAGGACACCCGCGATTCACAGCCCTACGAACATCTGGCGGATCTTAATCCCTTTATCGAAGGGCTCGTGGCGGCCGGGTTTCCAGTACCAGGGCAAAATCATCCCTGAACCCAAAAAAAAGGGGGAGCGAAACGCCCCCCCTTTCCAAAACAGATTCGTCAGAACTCTATGCAGATCTCTTGTTGTAGGCCCACCATAAAATACCAAGCGCGACCAGACCAACCAAGCCCTGGCTACCAAGCGCATCAACAAACCCAATAACACTTCCGAGTACGTCTACTGGCAGGAACGGTACTGCGCCAGTGCCGTCGCCAAACAGAACCTGCAGGACGACGCCTAATGCGATGATTGAAATACCCAATTCAGCCAGCGCTCCAACCCAACGTCTAACACTATCTAGAAAGTGCATGATGAGGTTTTCTCCATGCGGTTTAGGGACCCGTATTTTACTCTTTTCCCTTATTCAATAGAAATTAAACGCTATTAAAAAAATTAATGAAAAAAATGCTTAGTTTTAGGTGCATTGCGCACCACATCGAAAATATATTAGGAATTTAACCGTGAGAATTTTAAAAATTCTCTAAGAATTCATCAATGCCTTTACGAGTTCTGTTGCGCCGTCACGAACGGGATCAACAGCAAGCCGACCGGTTTCGTCTTGTATGACCGCGGTCGCACGGGCTGCCGCGTTTGCATCAAGGTGCGCAGTGTTGACGGCAATACCAACCGTCGCCGGACGGGCGAATGTGCCGCAGGCAGAAGCAATGTCTTCGTAGAGCGAGATGATGTCGTTGAGTGGCGGCACCGCGACTGGCTCACCCACCGTATCAAGATGCGTCATTCCCGCGCGGTGGCACAACACCAGATGTGTCGGGCAGGAGCCTCGCATCAAAGGCAAAGTTGAAGTGCTGCCCGGATGCACGATGGAGCCTTGTCCTTCAACGAGCACGAGTTCAGCCTCGCCCGCCTCCATCACCATCTTCTCAACGGCGCCGCAGGCGTAATCCACCCGGATGGCATCGAGTGGTATCCCTTGGCCACTAACCAGAATACCGACCTGGCCCGTGGCAAGAAATTCAGCCCGCACGCCCTTATCAAGGGCTGATTTCCAGATTTCAAGCCCCGCGGTCATCTTGCCCACGGCCATATCTGTTCCCACCAGCAGCGCTCGACGGTTCTGGAGTCCGGCCGCCCGGGCCCAGGCAATGCCGAGATCCTTTGGTTCCTGGCGGATATCCCAAATCCACTGACCCGGGGGAAGATCCCGATAACGGGTGCCTAGATGCTCGTGGAGTCCATTAATGACACTCATGCCAGCGGCTACCGCTTTATCCACCTCTGCGATCATTTCCGGAGGCAATCGGCCGCCCGAAGGTGCCATACCTAACACAAGCACCTCGCCACCGGCGCCTGCTGCCTCAGTAACCGACGCCAAAACCGGCACATCGGGACCGAAATCAAGGAAATCCCGGGTACTCGAGCCGCTGCGGTTGAAATCAATCGCGCAGGTGACGGGATTACGGGAATACCGCAATACGGCGTGACCCATCTTGCCGTTCAGTTTGTCAATCTGCTCAAAAAAATGAATGACCAGTTTATGATCAGGCTTTAACATGTCAGTTCCACTCCATGCCCCGGCGCCTTCGCCCGAACAGAAACCACGCCCTCACTCAACTCCAACCCGCTCGCCGGGTCCGGCAAAAGGTTCAGATGCGAGTCAAGATCAATATGGTCGAAAAGTGCAGCAAGCGATGCACCCGCTCCGATCGCGACTGACGATTCTCCCATGCAGCCGATCATGGTCTTAAGGTCGTGTGCACGCGCAGCCGCAACGATACGAAGTGCTTCGGTGATACCGCCGCATTTCATAAGTTTAAGGTTGACCCCGTCTACACAATGCGCGAGCCGTGCGACATCCGACGCAAAATTACAGGACTCGTCAACGAAGATAGGCAAAACTCGGTCCGCAAACAATGCTGGCAAATCTTCATCGGCGTCATAGTGCAACGGTTGCTCAACATAATCACAGTCCCGTTCTTTGAGCCACGCCATCATGCGGTGCGCACTGACAAGATCCCAACCGCCGTTTGCATCCACCCGCATCGACACGCCCAGTCCGCTCGCTGCTTCCTGTATGGCGGCATACATGTCGCAGTCGGCATCAAGTCCCTCGGGGCTCCCAAGCTTCACCTTGAGATATCGGGCGCCCGTACGATTAACCACCTCCGGCACTCTTTCCCTAACCACTTCCGGTGGAAGAATTCCGATCGTTACCGAGGTCGGAACACCTTTATGCGGCAATCCGAGTAGGCGATAAAGGGGTTGCCCTGAGACTCGGGCGAGACAATCCCAAAGGGCCGCGTCCACACCGGCCCAGGCACAGGGCGCGACCCCGGTCTCACGGGCTAATTTCCATCCTGCAAACGGATTTTCCATGGCCTCAGGATGGGAATCCAAAAAATCACGGATCTGGTTTTCGCAGGCTTCGGCGGAATCGGCACCCGTCAACCCTCCCGGCGCGCCCTCGCCAATACCCGATACGCCGTCATGGCTCACCGTCACAAAAAGATTGACCGATCCAGTGCTCTCACCTCGACTGATGCGAAGCGGATAACGCTTTTTCAAAGCAACATGTTGATATTCAATAT
>DPVA01000128.1:5835-6265 GCA_003529705.1 Gammaproteobacteria bacterium
CCCCCCCCCTCTAGAGAGGGTCCTGTCAAGACTCGCTAACGGCAAGCAGTGGATATTAGAGCGCCTTGGACACAAAAAAAACCCCGGACAAAGATCAACTGCCGATCGACCTAAAGCCCGTTCAGTATCTTTTTCCTAAAAAGTTGGTTACGTGACATTAAGGGCGAGACTTCCGACGCCTTCGATCTCGCCGAACAGTTCGTCGCCGCGCTGGACGGGCCCGACCCCGGAAGGGGTTCCAGTAAAAATCAGGTCCCCCGGACAAAGCATAAAAAACCGGGACAGTTCACTGATAATCTCCGAGACTTTCCATATCATCTGGGACAAATCTCCTGACTGGGCTAGGGCGCCATTCCTGCTGAGACGGATTGCGCCAACCTGGGGATGGCCAATGCTTTCTACAGGAAAGATAGCGGAGCACGGCGCTGAC
>DPVA01000126.1:0-615 GCA_003529705.1 Gammaproteobacteria bacterium
CCCCACTAACACCGTAAAGGTTTCAGCTTCTTCTGCTTTGCGTGGGGATGTCGCTGTTAAGGGAGGCATCACGCCGGTAATCAAGACTGCGCATCTGGCAGAGGCGTTCCGCATCAATTATGAAGTGCATCATGGAGGAATTTCGCTTAACAACTGGGTAAACTTGCACGTCATTCTGTCGTTTAAAAATACGACCTATTTCGAAGTATTGCTCCCTTCGGGTGCCCAGATGTATAGAATTATTGATGACTTGGAACCGGATCAGAATGGTCTGCTCTCTGCGCCAACGGAACCAGGACTGGGCCCGAATATTGATTTTGACCTGATCAAGTCGAAAACGACTGAAGTATTGACGCAATTTAACAACGAGGAATAAAAAGATGGAAAAGGAAGTTGTTCGGTATGGGTAGATTTCGCCTTCACAGATCCGTATCGATGCGCATCTTCCCACGTCACTCGACTCAAAAACTCGGAAATTGTTTCCATCTCATCGCGTCCCACTGACAAACCTGTCAAGAAACCTACCAAGGACTGAACATGCCTTCCCCGAACCAATCAGCTAGCCGCAGCGGCGGCCGGATCCTGGTGGATGCGCTTTGCGTGCAGGAAGTAAAG
>DPVA01000126.1:1014-3631 GCA_003529705.1 Gammaproteobacteria bacterium
ACCGTGGTCTGCCGCCAGGAAGGCGGGGCTGCCATGATGGCTGAGGCCAGTGCCAAGCTGACGGGCCAGCCCGGCGTGTGTTTGGTGACGCGCGGCCCCGGCGCCACCAACGCGACCTCGGGTATCCACGTCGCTGCGCAGGACTCGACCCCGGTCGTACTGCTGATCGGCCAGGTCAGCCGCGGCACGCTTTGCCGTGAGGCCTTTCAGGAAATCGATTACACCCACTTTTTCGGCCCGATCGCCAAGCACGTAGAGCAGGTCCACGATGCCGTCCGTCTGCCCGAGGCGATGAGCCGGGCGTTTCATACGGCGTGTAACGGCCGGCCGGGTCCGGTCGTAGTGGTCCTGCCCGAGGACATGCTTGAGGAGTGTGCGAAGGTTGAGGACCTTCCGGCACGCCAGCCGCTTCGGCTGTCGCCCGATGCATCAGATATGACACGTTTTGCGGAACTGCTTTCTCAAGCCAAGCGGCCCATGCTGCTCGCAGGGGGTCGCAACTGGGATGCACCCTCGCGTGCTGCACTGCACGAATTTGCGGCACGCTGGCAACTTCCGGTCGCGACCGCCTTTCGTTATCAGGACATATTTGAGCACGCTGATCCGCACTACATCGGAGATGTGGGTATCGGCATAAACCCGCAACTGTTGGACGCGCTGATGAGCTCGGATCTGGTGATCGCCCTGGGTATCCGCCTGGGGGAAATTACCACCCAGGGTTACAGCCGACTCAAGGTCCCGATGCCGGATCAGCAACTGGTGCATATCTACCCGGGTGCAGAAGAACTGGGCCGTGTCTACTACCCGACGCTCGCAATCGCGGCACAGGCTCCTGCTTTTGCGCTCGCGCTCAGAGAGATCGCGCCCCCGGCCGAATTACCCTGGGCGCAGGAGACTCCTCGGCTTCACGAGGAATACCTTCGCTGGAGCACTCCGCCAGAGGCGCCGGGTGACGTGAACCTGGCATCGGTGGTGAGCGAACTCAGCGATAGGGTTGATGACAATGCCATCATTTGCAACGGGGCAGGTAACAACACGGGTTGGCTGCACCGTTTCTTCCGCTTTCGCGAAGGAGGGCGGCAGCTCGCCTCCACCAGTGGCTCGATGGGTTACGGGATCCCGGCGGCCGTAGCGGCAGCCCTGGCACATCCGGACCGCCAGGTCATTGCCATGACGGGAGACGGCGATATCCAGATGACGAGTCAGGAACTGGCGACAATAGCGCAGGAAGGTTTGTCGATCGTGGTGATCGTCGTCAATAACGCGATGCTCGGCACCATCCGGATGCACCAGGAGATGCATTACCCAGGCCGGACCGAGAATACCGATCTGGTTAATCCTGACTTTCTGACTCTGGCCAAAGCTTATGGGTTTGCTGCTGAGCGCGTAACCCAGACCGCTGACTTCGGCCCGGCCCTGCGACGCGCATTAGACGCTTCCGGCACCACGCTGATTGAGCTGGTTACCGACGCAGAAGCGATTGCCCACACCGCAACCTTGTGTGAGATTCGGGCTCGAGCCAAGTCGTAGTCACAAGCCCGGCTCAGGGAACATCAGGATGAGAGACGCCTTCACAAAGGCACTGAGCGATGCTCTATGCGCCAACCGAACCAGGTCGGGGCGCGAAGATGAATTTCGATCTCCCCATCTTTGGGTGTGAGAGCATGATGGATGGAAATGGCGTCATACAGTCAACGGTGACGGAGTTGATCACTAGTCCACGTAGTTGCGGTAACGTGAAGTCTTCTGTAGCTGTGTCGAGGAAGGATTTAGGACTATTCGAAAGCAACCTTTTCCTTTGATCGGGTACGAAAACCTAAGATGGGCGCTGCGAACCAATCCTAAAGTAAGGTGTCTCGGCTCAGGCGACTACAGGATGCCTAGAAGTTGGAAGGTCTCAGTTGGGTAATTGACAAGATTATGGTCTACTACTGCGTAAATGAGTGACAATATTGGAAAGCGTTGGCAGGTCAAACCAATAACTTCCTAATTTAGGGGAGAAAGTAGGGCGCGATGACAGAAAATGGTTTTTTTTCCCGATACTTTGGTGTGCTCACAAAATCAATTGATAGTGTGAGCGCAGATAAGCTCGAGGCTTTATGTGAATCAATTGTTGCGGTCCAAGGCGCCGGTAAAAAGATAATTATCGTGGGTAATGGCGGTAGTGCAGCAATAGCCAGTCACGTAGCGGTAGACCTGACGAAAGCGGCTGGAATTCGCGCAGTTAATTTTAACGAGGCGGATTTATTGACCTGCCTTTCGAATGACTACGGTTATGAACACTGGGTTGAAAAGGCCTTAGAATTTTGGGCTGATCGTGGTGATCTTGTGATCATCATCAGTAGCAGTGGGCGCTCTCAAAACCTATTGAATGGGGCAAAATGTGCCAAGAGCTTGGGACTAGGCCTAATCACCTTATCCGGTTTCGATGAAGATAACCCTTTAAGGGCATTAGGCGATTTGAACTTTTGGGTGGACAGCCCGGAATACAACATCGTCGAGACCACACATCAAACTTGGCTGTTGGCGGCTGTGGATTACGTGATTAGTAAAGAGGAGAGAGCGGCGTGAGAGCAGTGGTCACCGGGGGGCAGGTTTTATTGGATCGCATTTGGTA
>DPVA01000002.1:0-2657 GCA_003529705.1 Gammaproteobacteria bacterium
CCCCCCGCTGTAATCCGGATCCATTCGATAAATTTCAGCGCCGAGATACAGCCCCCTCACAAGCGTTTTCTTAATATTTAGCCAATAGGCAATAGATTCAGAGGCGTTACGTTCACCCTCGTTATTGCCAATTGGATACATAAAACTCTGATTATTTCTCGATATCTCGCCACTGAGATCTAGACCTGCAAGCTTGGCCGTCCAATCTATCGAGGCCAGTCGCTGGCCAGTAGGAATACCGTGGTCAACCCAAACGGTCTCTCTACCTCTATCACGTCCCTCCGATCGATAAACCGTGAAATACGGCTCTTCGCCCTCTTCGATATACCATTTGAAGGGATCCCGCCCAACCGCTGCAGAAGGCACAAACGAGGCCGGCCATTCGGCGTCTTTCTCTTTCAGCGCACCTTTGCGATCCGTGTAATACAGACCGTGAACCTGCCTCACGCCGATTCGAAAATCACCGGCAGCATCAACTCCGAAACGCGCGGACCGAACCGTCACATCCGACGGGATAGAAAACTCGTAAACAACCGGCGCAGACCCCGTTGCTTCTCTTGCCCCCGAAGCCGTTATCGTCCCACCTTCAACCGAAATCGGCTCCAAGCGCGAATCGTATCCAGATACATTCCGAACACTGGTCAACTTAACCTTCTCATCATTGACCAAGCCCGTTATCTCGATATCAACTCCGAAGACTAGAGCCGATGCGTTATCTTCCTTAGGAGAATCATCAGCGACAAAAACTTTGATGGTCTTCGGTCCTACCATTTCATACGGAAGATCTCCCTGCCAAGAGTCGCTTCTTCTTGATCCGGGAGAAGACATCAACTGATTGAGAAATGTAGTTCCAACCTTGGCATAGTCTCCGAATTGATGCTGCCAATGCAATCCGTACGTTATTACAGGAAATGGATCGATAGTGTCTCCAGGATTACGTCCCCAGTAAGAAAACTTCCCTGTCCCCCCGCGTGTATAAATAAGGGTCAGCTCATCTTTACCATTACGATCTATGTCTATCCGAGCAGTGGGTAGGTGGCTCTGAATCAAAGTCAGCGGGGTAAAGGTCGTCCGAACATCATCTCCGACAGTACTTGTCCAATTCCAATTTTTATAGGCAAAGTGGCCTATCCTCAATCCCCAACCCTTATGGTCGATATAACTGGAACCCACTCCATCTATATCACCTCGCGTCTCTTCAAAAGCAAAAACGCGCTGAAATCCCCCCCCCATATAATTGCCCATGCGGTCCCATTGGACATTGCGCATAAAGAAAGGGCGACCCGCCAGAATAAGCCACGGGATAGTCTCACGATAATACAGTTGGTATTTCTCATTGGCGTAGTTCAGATACCCTACACCATCATCGGCGTTGAGAAAGAGGCGATGTTGGCCGCGCTCCGTTCGATCCATCGGGCCGCGCAAAAACGGCTGCGGTCGTTTGCGCCAAGCTGGGGTTCGATCTGCATCGGGCCGATAGTACGAACTCGCCCCGGCCGACTCTGGGTGCCGCTGGGCATCCGCCTTAGATATAAACAAGCAACCGACGAACAATCCCAATAGAGCGATTGATTTAAACCAGTGTATGCGCATGTATTGCCCCAGATGAATCGAAACGATGACCGTTGATCAAGGCAAAAATAGGAATGTACTTGTCAAACTAAACCGTATATATAGTAATAAAAGAGGCCGGGAGACGAAACTGAAATCCGCCCCCCGGCCTTAAGAAATCTAAGACAAACCCTTATTAATTAAAGGTAGTCTTAATCCGGCCCCATGAATCGGCCTCAACAGCGGTCCCTGACGGGCCGGCTGGTATATCGGAGAAAATCCATGTGGCATAGTTCGAAGGATCGTCGGCCCAGCCCCAACACTGCAGCTGACCACCATATCCACCATCGTTATCAGGATCGAGACCGATCCAGCAGGCACCCATTTCCGAGCCTACGGTCGGAGCACCGGGGAGATTGAACCGCATCAACGTAGTCCAAGGCATCATGCCCTCGATGACGTAATCGGTTTCACCACCGAACTCATCACCCGCATCGCGGAAACCATAAGTGAAACCCTCAATCACATCCGGATCCTGGGTCGGCTCGCGGGAACCCGCAACGATATACTCCCAAGTGATATTTACCGCGCTAGCATTCTGCGGTGCGGCGACAAAGTTGATGATATTCATCGCAACGTAACCGTTGGCCTCACCAGACTCTTCCTTATTGTTGATGAGGTCAACGTACAACGACATGCTATCACGCTCCCACCAGCTCTCCAAACGCTCACCACCGACGACATCGCGGACATTATCACGAACTTCGGTGATGTAGTAGAAGCCATCGTCATCCCAGGCCTGCCAGATCGTAGCCGCATAATCATCATCGGTACGGGCGATGCTCGCATCTTCGCCTTCACTCTGGTTCAACTGGTTTGCGCTGACATCGCTGCGACCGGTCTCTTGCTCACGCCAACCGTACTTCGCACCATCAGCCACGATTTGCGAATTCGAGCAAGCCCACTCCAATGCACCTGCCCATTCATCTGCTCCGCGCTCGCCATCGAGAACTGGCGGCTGAGTCAGCTTCGGCAGATCAAAATACCTATCGTCCGGATCACTGGGACCCGCAAAAACAGCCGAGGCAGCAGTCAGCGAAGCCACT
>DPVA01000002.1:2942-3123 GCA_003529705.1 Gammaproteobacteria bacterium
ACAGCCGAGGCAGCAGTGAGCGAAGCCACTGTCAAACCTAACCAAATTTTCCTCATGGTCTGCTCCTTAACTCGTTAAACAGGATGCTCCCGTCAACGTACTCGTTGCGGGAAACAGTCCTGGTACTGGACTCCAGACAAAAACCGATTCGACAACTCGATCGACTTTGGACTGGCAATTA
>DPVA01000199.1 GCA_003529705.1 Gammaproteobacteria bacterium
CCCCACCACAAAGGTAAACGGCACGAGCCTGCGGCAGGTTTTTCTCAACCGCCGCTGCGATGCCCTTAGCTGTGAGTTGGCGCAGAGTGGCTTGAACATCCTCTGCATTCTCATTGCCAGACAGATGCGGCGCGAGCCAATCAGGGCTGAAGTATTCCAAGCCGGTTGATTTGGGCGCTGGCCTGAAGAAGTATTCGTCTGAGAAGAGTTTCTTCAACAGCGCTTGATCAACCTCCCCTGTGCAGGACCAGGCTCCATCAACATCCCACGCCCCCTCGTGGTGTTCACGGTACCAGTAGTCCAACAGGGTATTTCCCGGACCCGTATCGAATCCGGTCACCGTACCATTTCTCGGCAGCAGGGTGACGTTGGCAATCCCGCCGATGTTGACGATGACGCGATCTTCCTCGCTTGATCCGAAAATTTCCCGATGAAAAGCGGGAACCAGCGGCGCCCCTTGTCCGCCAAGCGCAATATCTGCAGATCGAAAATCAGTTACCGCGGGAATACCAGTCCGGGCTGCGATAACGGCTCCAGTACCGAGTTGTACCGTGAAACCTTTTTCGGGCCGATGGCGCACGGTCTGACCGTGGCAGCCGATAGCCCGGGGCCGTGTATCGAGCCTGGCAATCAGTTTCTCTGCACAATCTGCAAAAGCCCGTGATAGATCTGCATCCAGCGAAGCTACCGCATCAAGGTTATCGTTTCGTCCCTGCATGATGTCAGCAATGCGCTTACGTAATGACGGCGATATAGGATCCGACCGGGCCGCCTGAATTTTCGCGTTGGTTTGTTCGAAGGACACGGCGACGCCGTCTATGGCGTCGGCACTGGTGCCGGACATCAGGCCGATGAAAGTTGCGGACATCGATGGCGTTGGGGTGGAGCGCGTGGATTCGCGACGGTCTCGCCGCTGATGGAGATCAGGCCCGACGGTGCGCTTGATCTAAGCGGCTCACCCAGACTTTGGCGTGCTCAAGATAACCCGCCTTTTCTTTGCGCCCAACCGATGCTGCCCGAGGCAGTCTAAAAGACTCGGGGTTCCGGGCCTTGCCGGCAACATGAATTTCATAATGCAGGTGTGGACCCGTGGAGAGCCCGGTTGAGCCAACGTAACCGATAATCTGGCCTTTCTTTACCCACTTTCCTTTGCGGACCCCTTTTGCATAGCGCGAAAGATGGGCATAAAGCGTCCGGTAATCCTGCCCGTGTCGAAGGATGATGGTTTTCCCGTAACCTCCCTTACGTGAGGCGCGAATCACTTTTCCATCGGCGGTAGCGACAATCGGTGTTCCGCGGGGCGCTCCGTAATCGACGCCAAGGTGGGGCCGTCGTACCTTAAGAATTGGGTGCAAGCGGTTATAGGAGAAGCCAGAGGTAACCTGCCGACCCGCAACCGGTGACCGCAGGAATGCACGCTGCAGGCTTTTGCCATCCGGTGTGTAATAGGCGGCGTCCCCATCAGCATTGACATAGCGGATCGCTTGCCGAATGATGCCGTCGTTCTCCAGCCGCGCGGCGAGAATCGGTCCGTTACCGACTTTCTGGCCGTCCAACGAACGCTCTTCGTAAATCACGGTGAGCATATCGCCAGGTTTGATGTCTCGGCCAAAGTCGAGTTCCCATTGAAAGATACGCGCTATCCGGTAAATAACCGGCTCTGGAATTCCTGCACGCCGGGCACTTCGGTACAGGGAATCCGTGATTTCTGCCGTGATTTCACGTTGCGTCGATTCGAAAGTGCGCTCGACTATTTTTGCGACGAAACCCACCTCCTGTGCCTCAATACGAAGAATGGTGCGGGTATTTGGTTGGTATTGCAGCGTAAGCAGCGCTTCGCCATCGCGCTGAATTTTCAGATAAGGCCCGGTCCGAAGGCTGATCAGTGGCGTCGCCTGTGGCAATTTACTGATACGAATCGCTTCGGCGACATTTAGATTCAGTCGCTTGAAAATCCCTACCAGGGAGTCACCACTTCGAATTTGTATGGATTCCCAGGGAATCGTTTGAGGCGACACAGCCGGAGCCCGTGTTTTCTGCAGGGAAATGGTTTGGCTGTCGTCTGCCCCATTGTCAGTTCTGGAGGCGGTACTGAGGTCTATCGGAGAAGTTAGATTTTTCGTCTTGGAAAGTCCTGCACCGTGCGGGATTGATTGGAACTCTTGCTCCGAGTTTTTTTTGTCCTTTTGTGCTTGACCGTCTTTGTTGGCGCTGACGGGTGTCGCGCTCAGTTCCAACGAAGGGACAGGTTTTTTTAGCGCTGCCACACCCTGGAAACTTTCGGTTGACGGCAGTGGATTAACGCCGGTTCCGATCCTGCTCTCCGAGACGGGAGCCGGATCCTGTTCCAGCACCAACTCGATCTGTTTCTTAAGGGTCGGAGAAGGGCGCTCGACCGCCGCGTCTGGAGAACTGCCCAGCCAAATACCGATGGCAACTGCGATCACGAGGGTAGCCATCCAGTGGGAGGGCCGGGCCAATACGCGGCTTTTTCCCGCTACGGAACGACGGGAACGATGTCGGAGGTCCTTGCCGAAGGGGGATGGTCTCTTGCGTATCATAAGAAGACAAGAAAAAAGCGCTGTTAGCGCTTTGAGAAGACGGGTAATTTACCTGTAACTTAGCCATTCGTCAAAATAATTTGTAATCCACACTTAAAGTCAACTCTTAGATTAGAAAGAGTTGTTTGAGCCCAGATTTAAATGGTTCAGTTGAGTAGATTGGCCGCAAGAATCACGAGTCCCAGTAACTAATGCAGCCGTCAAAGCGAAGGAAAATGTGGGATAGCTTCCAGTACCCGCATACTGTTAAGGAAAACAGGCGATCGGACCTGCTATTTCTCATTTGCGGGGTTCAGCCTCTTAGTCTCATCAAGAACCTCATTCACGGATTCGCCCATAGAAGCTACAGCCTGTTCCTGGAGCTGGATGCGACCAGACGCCAGTATCGGCAACTGACTCAGTGACGCCGTTGGATCCCTACCGGAATGCCAAGTATCGCCAGCGCGCTCTACTCCATCGAGCAGTGTAATGGTCTTGTTTACTTGAGCGTCGTGGTTGAATTCTTGGCCGTTCATTAGCCTTTTGACTCGCATCCACCCTTTCCCCCAGCCGGGTTGGTGGCTGGTACCGCGTACCATTGCAGCGGTCAGTACTTCTGGACTGCCCCAGTTCTCGATCGATTGCTCGGTGCGTGTGACCTCGGTATAAGGAGTTCACGAGATAGTATCGGTGCCACGTTTTCTGACAGGATCAGCATGACCGCAAGCCCCTGCGGGACCCGGGCTGACAGGGTCTCTAAGAATGGTTCAGCCAGGCCTTGTGTTTACATCCATTTAGCTGCTTTTCTTTTATCCAGAACTGAGATGCTGCAGGATCCGTTCAATAATGGTTGCGACAGGAAGCCCAAGTTTCCATGTCAGAACTCGGTGATTGACGCTGACATTTTTGTTTCTTTAAAGCTGGTCAGCGAAAGAATCGGGGGCTCGGTTAGAATTCCCTGCTCATGGCCGCAAGCAACGACAAGAATAAATTTAAAGACGTGCTCGCTGAGCTCAAGCGCGGGGTCGAAGAAATCCTCATTGAGGAGGAGCTGCTCGAGCGTCTCGCTTTGAACCGGCCGCTTCGGATCAAGGTGGGATTCGATCCTACGGCTCCCGATCTGCACCTGGGACATACGGTGATCATTAACAAGATGCGTCAGTTCCAGGAACTGGGGCACGAGGTGGTGTTCTTAATTGGCGATTTCACTGGAATGATCGGCGATCCCAGCGGCAAGAATGTGACCCGGCCGCCGCTCACCGTTGAGGAGATTGAGTCCAACGCAGCGACCTACAAGGCTCAAGTGTTTCGGATTCTCGATCCGGATAAGACCCAGGTCGAATTCAATTCCCGATGGAGTAGCGAACTCGGTGCAGAAGGCATCGTGCGGCTGGCAGCCAGGCATACAGTGGCGCGGATGCTGGAGCGGGATGACTTC
>DPVA01000085.1:0-620 GCA_003529705.1 Gammaproteobacteria bacterium
AATGCATGCGAGAGAGCGCTCGCCAGAGACACCCGCCGATGGATACGCTGGTGGGAAGAGAACGACCCCCAACCCCGGATCAGGGAAAAGTCCAGGACCTTGCTGAAGGCTGCAGGCTTTCTGTGAACTGAAGGCGCTGTTGAGCCCGTCTCTCAGTCCCGCACACGAACACGTGTTGCAAAAAAAGGGTGATCGGATGGTCCTACCGGTCGCGACCACGCGCTCTCGACCTTGAGGCCACGAACCCAGATCATGTCCACCCTGTCTTGCTCATTAAGGCCCACGAGCGCATCTTTAGCGTCTGGAGGCATCCAACGACGCAGCGCAGCATGATCTATGCTGGCATTGAAATCTCCCAGCAGCACGGCGCGCGGATAACGGGCAAAGGTATGCATGACCTCCTCAAACGGTGCCTCACCTTCGGAAGGTTTTGACAGATGAGTATTGATAACCACCAGCGGGGCTCCCCCGAGATCAAAGTGATACACCGTCAGATTGCGGTGAGCCCTTCCGACTGAGGGGAAAAGTGGCTTGGCCTCCCAGGCCTGCGTCTCGAAGCGGCTGATCAGGCCGTTACCGCGCTGCGCAAAAAATAAAAGCCGTCTTGTGGGCGAGAAGTG
>DPVA01000085.1:916-1907 GCA_003529705.1 Gammaproteobacteria bacterium
CAGCCGTCTTGTGGGCGAGAAGTGGGCTAGACGGTTCAGCATCTGACCGAGTCGGCGCGCCTGATCGTGCCAGCGCAAAAGGCTGGTCCCCTCTACCTCCTGCAAACACACAACATCACAGGTCTTAACCAGGTCTGCTATCCGCTCCAGCTTTTTCCTGCCGTCCGTCCCGCGGGCGCGATGAATGTTGAAGGTCGCAACACTGAATGACGATCCTTCAAATAGGTCGGCGGCGTGACCAGTATCGAGTATGCTGCCTCGGGCTGCCCTCACCGGCCACGCCCGACTCCCTAAAAATATCCCGATCAGCACGAGCACCAATGCGGTGATCCACGATACACTCATCTCGGTGCACCTTGGTCAATTGGAGAAAAAAGTGTCCGCAAGAATGCTGGCCCGCAACGTGTTAATACTGCGACTCTTAAACAAAGTTGGTGTGTCGTTTAATTCTAACGCGGCTCCACGCAACCTCCGAAGCCAACAGTGCTGATGAAAACAGCTTTTGCCAGCGATCCCAGATTTGAAGACCATGATACCGGACGCGGACACCCGGAACGGGCATCTCGACTGTCGCACACGCTAAAACACCTGAAAACACAAAGTTGGTTTTCATCTCTGGACAAGGTCCCGGTCACCGATTGCGAACCGGAGTGGCTCGCTTCCGTACACCACCCTGGGCTGATTGAGCGGGCGCGGGTCAGTTGCGAAGAAGGACTGCCGTACCTCGATACACCTGATGTCGCCATCTGTAGGGCGTCTTTTGAGATCGCCTGTCTCGCCGCGGGCACGGTTCTCAACCTTGCAGATGCAGTCGCGTCGGGCCGCGCAGATAACGGTTTTGCCCTGATTCGCCCGCCGGGTCACCATGCCGAATATGATGCGGCTTTGGGCTTTTGCCTCTTCAACAATGTCGCGATCACCGCCCGGTACCTGCAACAACAACACAGTCTGGAGAAAATTTTGATCCTCGACTGGGATGTACACCACGGCA
>DPVA01000085.1:2034-5906 GCA_003529705.1 Gammaproteobacteria bacterium
CTGAACCTGGCCGATGAGGTCGCACGGGGCCACGCCGATAACGGCTTCGCACTCGTTCGCCCACCCGGTCACCATGCCGAGCACAATGCCGCGCTAGGGTTTTGTCTTTTTAACAACATCGCGATTGCCGCCCGCTACCTGCAAAACCAGCACGATCTCGAAAAAATTCTCATCGTCGACTGGGATGTACACCACGGCAATGGTACCCAGCACCTGTTTGAAGAGGATCCCAGTGTCTTTTATGTAAGCACCCATCAGTATCCGCATTACCCGGGAACTGGATCATACTCGGAGACCGGCAGTGGTGCCGGCAAGGGCGCCACTCTCAACTGTCCGATGAAAGCAGGCGCAAACAACGAGACCTATACCGAAGTATTCACTAAAAAAATCCTGCCGGCTGTGGAGCTTTTCAAGCCCGATATCATTCTGATCTCTGCCGGTTTTGATGCGCATCAGGCCGACCCTCTCGGTGGCATCAATCTCACCACTGAATACTATTCATGGATGACACAGCGACTCATGGAATGCGCTGATCGTCATTGCAGCGGTCGGATACTATCGATACTGGAGGGCGGCTACGATCTCGACGCTTTGGCCTTAAGCGTTGCGAGTCATATCAAAACGCTCAAGCACTGCAACGACGTTGCCTAAGCGCCAACCTCAGGCGAAAACTGACAGAACAATCGAAAGTGTAACTACTGAGACTGCTGTACTCAGTACTACCGCGGTACCGGCCAACGCTTGCCCACACTCGTAGCGCTCCGCGAAAAGATAGGTGTTGATCCCGACGGGAAGCGCCGCCATCAGTACCATGACCGCCTGCCAGACCGGCGGCAAACCCAATCGGCTCGAGACCCACCACACAAGCAAAGGCAGCAGCAGGTTTTTGACCACGACGACCGTCAGAGCGCGGCTAAGCACACCCTCAATCGTATAAAAACTGAGCGCGCAACCCAAAGAAAAAAGTGCACAAGGCACCGCTGACTGGCCGATCAAGGCGATGATCTCTGATATTGGACCCGGCAGTGAGAGTTCTGACAGATTCACAGCGGCGCCGAGACCAATTCCCAACAGGTACTGGTTCGCGACAATACTTTTGAATACAGGCCAGGCAACCGGTCCGCGGCGCTCCCGCTGCTTGGCACTTTCCTGAATGAAAATCATCGGGGCAAAGAAGACCGGAGCCTGAAACGCCACCAGAAGAAAAAGCGGTACAGTAGCCGCCTCTCCAAAGGCTGTCATCGCCAACGGAATGCCCAAGGGAATAAAGTTCCCGTAGCTACAGCCAAACGCGAATACACCGACTTCCCCCGTGGGTCGAGTTGAGGCCCTACACATCAGCCAGAACACGATCAGAAACGAGCCGAGCGCACATGCGAAAAACCCAAGCACATAATCCCAAGGCATTTGCGCCGGCAGCGTCACCGTACTCATCGCCTTAAACAGCAACAGCGGTATCGCGATGTTGAATACGTAAAGAGACAAACCCCGAACCGCGGCTGAATCCAGCCAGCGAAAGGCACCCGCTATATAACCCAGAGCCACAACACCAAAAACGGGCACGATCACATCAACCACTACCGGAAATAACATGGCTAAATGGTATGCAGCATAAATAGTCCGACTTTCATGCAACCAACTTTAACGGGCCGACAACCACAAGCATAGCCGCCGCCGGACATCGGGGGTGATTTGCCTTGCTTATGTCGCACGGTTAGATTTAGCCTTTACCGTCAGGATTCGAGTAATCTCCTGCCGGCGACAGGCGCAGAAGGGGAAGAGTAATTGGGGGCGCCCGAGCACCCAGAGACCGGGGGGAGCTGAAATCCCCGGGCCGGGCCCCGATGAAAATCGCCCCTGAGCCGCTGACCGAACCCTACGGCTGACAAACAGCACGGGGCAGTAAGCTCAGCCGACTGACCTTCGAGACAGGTCCGAGACAAGAAACGTCTACCAAGGCCGGGCAACAGTCCAGGCAAAGCCGGGTGGTACCGCGCGCGAGCCCCTCTCCCCGGGGCGGTTCGAATCGCCCCGGATCAATTCAACCCGGTGAGGGGACCAGAACGCGCGAGTCAGCATGAGTTTCACCAAAGTCGATACCCGCTATGACGGACCTGCCCTGGAGCAGGACATTCTTGAATTCTGGCGGGACCAGATGGTGTTTGAGAAAAGTCTGCAATACAGTGCGGGCAAGCCCCTTTTTACTTTCAACGACGGGCCGCCTACCGCCAACGGCAAACCCGGCATCCACCACGTCCTCGCACGCAGCTTCAAAGATATTTATCCCCGTTACAAAACCATGCGCGGTTTCCACGTACCGCGAAAAGCCGGTTGGGACACGCATGGCCTGCCGGTCGAGCACGAGATCGAAAAAGAACTCGGCATTTTTGATAAAAAGGAAATTGAAAAAGCCGTTGGAGTGGCCGAATTTACCCGCCGGTGTCGCGACTCGGTCATGCGATACATCAGTGATTGGGAGGCGATGACCGAGCGCATGGGTTTTTGGGTGGACCTAGATCAGGCCTATTACACCCTTGATAACCAATACATTGAGTCTGTCTGGCATCTGCTGAAAGAGATCTGGGATCGGGGACTCATTTATCAGGATTACAAAGTTGTCCCCTACGATCCTCGAATAGGCGCAACACTGTCTTCCCATGAGGTGGCACAAGGCTACCGCGAAGCCATTGATCCTTCGGTCACAATCCGTTTCCAACTAGTTGATGACGACGCATCATTTCTTGTCTGGACCACCACCCCATGGACGCTACCATCCAACCTGGCTCTCGCTGTGGGCGCTGACATCGATTACGACTATGTCGATGTCAGCGGAGAAACCCTGATCCTGGCAAAGGCTCGAATCCAAGAGGTGTTGGGTGACAGTGAATTCAAGGTGCTGAAAACCGTCAAGGGTAGCGAACTGCTGGGCTTTCACTACCACCGACTGTTTGATTACCTTGACGCTCCTGGAGACATCTGCCGGGTGCTGCCCGGTGATTTCGTAACTACTGACGATGGTACCGGTATCGTGCATGTCGCCCCGGCGTATGGTGTAGATGATCTGATACTGGGCCAGGCACACGGCTTGCCAGTTGCGCATGGCGTTGGCCTGGATGGCCATTTTGTTGAAGCGGTGGAGCCAGTCGCCGGCATGTTTTTCAAAGACGCCGATCCTGTGATCATCGACTTGCTGCGGGAACGAGAAATTCTCTTCAAAGTGGAAGAATACCGTCACAACTACCCCTTCGGCTGGCGAACGGGTGATCCGCTGATCTACTACGCGAAAAACGCCTGGTATATCCGGACAACTGCTGTTCGGGAGCGCATGGTCGCACTGAACCAGACCATTAACTGGGTGCCAGAATCAATCCGCGATGGCCGTTTTGGCAACTGGCTTGAACACAACATTGACTGGGCGTTATCGCGTGAACGTTTCTGGGGTACGCCACTGCCGCTGTGGACTGATGGTGACGGTGATTACCTTTGCATCGGTTCTATCGAAGAACTCGAGTCACTTTGCGGTACCTCGCTGAGTGAAACCGATCTACACCGGCCCGCGATCGATGAGATCGAATTTATCCACCCGGAAAACGGCCGGCGCTATCGGCGTGTTCCAGAAGTCATTGACTGCTGGTTCGACTCAGGTGCGATGTCTTATGCCCAGTGGCATTACCCTTTCGAAAACCGCGAGACTTTTGCCCAACATTTTCCAGCAGACTATATCTGTGAGGCTATCGACCAGACCCGCGGCTGGTTCTATAGCCTCCACGCCATTGCCGCGTTGGTCTCGGACAACGTGGCCTATCGCAACTGCGTCTGCTTGAGTCATATCGTCGACGAAGACGGTAAGAAAATGTCCAAGTCGCTGGGCA
>DPVA01000085.1:6208-6388 GCA_003529705.1 Gammaproteobacteria bacterium
AAAATGTCCAAGTCGCTGGGCAACATCGTCAATCCTTACGATGTCTTCGATCATATTGGCGCGGATCCTCTGCGTTGGTATTTTCTCGCCCGGCTCGCGCCAGAAAGCCAGAAACGGATTTCCGTCGATATTGTGCGCGAGGTCGCTAGCTCTTTTGTCAACACGCTGTGGAACACCTAT
>DPVA01000085.1:6683-7271 GCA_003529705.1 Gammaproteobacteria bacterium
CAACACGCTGTGGAACACCTATGCTTTCTTTACGCTTTACGCCTCAATCGATGATATCGATCTCGACGACAAGGTCACCCTTGCCGATCGCCCGGAAATCGATCGATGGGCGCTGGCGTTGACGCACCACACGGTCCGAACCGTCACCGAGGCCATGGACGCTTATGATGCTCGGGGTGCCGGGCAGGCGCTCGAGAACTTTGTGGACCAACTCAGCAACTGGTATATCCGTCGCAACCGGCGTCGATTCTGGAAGAGCGAAGCCGGAACCGATAAGCAGTCAGCCTACCTGACGCTGTATCAGTGCCTCGATGCATTGCAACGACTGATCGCACCCTTCATGCCATTTCTTGCGGAGGCGATGTATCAGAATCTGGTGTGTTCACGCGATCGAACGGCTCCGATCAGTGTGCACATGAGCGAGTGGCCTGAGGTTCCGGATGTATGGCAGGATACGGCGCTCCGAAAAGCCACCGAAGTGATTCAGCACATCGTGGCGCTTGGGAGGGCTGCCCGGGAAACCAGTCAGGTACGCGTCCGCCAGCCGCTGGCGAGACTTTTGGTCAGAGTGCCCACGGAAGAGGCGCG
>DPVA01000131.1 GCA_003529705.1 Gammaproteobacteria bacterium
CGGCTGCTGGCATCAAAGTAAATCGGATTGCCGCGCTTTCCGATGACTTAGCGCGTGTCATGAGCGCTAAGGGGATTCGCATCCAGGCTCCGGTGCCGGGAAAGTCAGTAGTGGGAGTGGAGATCGCCAACCAGCAACGGGAGATCGTCTACCTGCGTGAGATTCTCGAGGATAAGGTGTTCAAGCGGTCAGATGCCAAACTGGTTATGGCACTGGGCAAGACCATTTCGGGCGAACCATATGTGGCAGATTTAACAAAAATGCCCCATTTGCTGGTAGCCGGCGCTACGGGAACGGGCAAGAGTGTCTGTCTGAATAGCCTGATCTGCAGCATCCTTTTCAAAGCGACGCCAGCAGAAGTGCGCTTTCTCATGGTCGATCCCAAAGTGGTCGAGTTGACCATATACGATGATATTCCTCACTTGTTGGTGCCGGTTATAACGGAGCCCAAGAAGGCCTCAGAGGCGTTGAAATGGATGGTGGCCGAAATGGAGGCGCGCTATCAGAAGCTGGCAAAGTTGGGGGTGCGCAATTTGTCCGATTACAACGACAGACTTGAGCGCGTCAACGCAGATGCGGAGCAAGATGGCGTCGAACCCGAAAAACCGATGTCCTATATTATCGTCGTCATTGACGAATTTGCAGATTTGATGCTGACGGCACCGGCTGATGTGGAGACTTCGCTGATGAGCTTGGCCCAGAAGTCACGCGCAGTAGGTATACATATCATCTTGGCAACCCAGCGTCCCTCGGTCAATGTGATCACTGGCGTGATCAAAGCCAATTTTCCTTCGCGGATTGCCTTCCAGGTGGCGTCGAAGACGGATTCTCGCACGATCCTCGATCTAAACGGTGCCGAGAGACTCCTGGGAATGGGCGATATGCTCTTTTTACCTGGCGGCCAGGGGGAGCCTGTTCGCGTGCACGGAGCCTTTCTATCGGGCGAGGAAACCGATCGTCTGGTCGATGCGTTGAAAGAGAGCGATTATCAGGCTGAGGAAGTTGCAATTTTCTCCGAAGATGTGGATATTAATGCCGATTCAGATGAGCGCGACGACCTTTTTGATGAGGCTTTGCGGCTCGTTTGTGAGCATCAGCAGGCTTCGACCTCTTTTCTCCAGCGGCGAATGAAAGTTGGTTATTCTCGTGCCGCGCGATTGATGGACGAGTTGGAGAGTGCCAATATCGTCGGGCCAGCTGCGGGGGCTAAATCTCGCCAGATTCTAATCGAGGATCTTGAGACCGTAGAGGAGGCCAAAGTGGGGTGATGAAGTATCTATGGTGGGCGATTATTTGTCTGGGTCTTGTCCCGGTTGACGTGTTGGGGATTACTGGTGGTGAGATTATCGCCGAGGTAAAGGAACGTCTTTCTGACTACAAGACGTTTTCTGCTCGCTTTCAAAAACAATTCTACTGGGCGGTGCTCGACAAGCGGCGTAACCGCGAGGGCCGAATATATCTGCGCCGTCCAGATCGTTTTCGAATTGAGCTGGAAGGTGGTGACCTGGTCGTTGCTGATGGTCGGGCGGTTTGGTCCTATGTCGAGCGCAATGCCCAGGTAGTGGTCAGCCCCTATGAGGGAGAAGTGAAGACGCCGTGGGCGGTTTTTTTCGACTATGCCGAACGCTATACCCCCATCGCTGTTGAAGAAAGCAAGTTAGAGGGACGAGATTGTCACTTGCTGATCATGGCTCCGGAGAGCAAGGTGTCGGTGGTCGAACGGATGCGGGTTTGGGTCGATCGCAAGAAGTGGCTTTTACTGCAAGTAGAGCAGCTCGAGGCCAATGGGAATCTGACCACATATAGGCTCACGGATCACCGTACCAATAAAAATATAGACGACGAGGTCTTTGTTTTTGAAGTGCCCGAGGGAGTGGAAGTGCTGGATAGGAGAGTGCCCGAGCTCCCCGATCAATAAAGGGCAGCAGTGGCTAGTATGGTTTGCTGCCCTGTTGATACACGTAAGTGTGCTTTGTGTGCTGGCGGACGGTACGGGTCGAAATATCTGGATTCTTTTGCGGGATAAAACGGGTGCCGAGGGCCAGCGAATTGCTTGGGAGGATTTGGGAATGGGGCGCGATGATGCGGAGTTCGATCTGCCGGTCAACTCATCTTATATCGAGCGCTTGCAGGATCTAGGCGTCGTAGTGCGTTCTTCTTCCCGCTGGCTCAATGCAATCAGCGGCCGAGTCTCGCCCGAGATAGAGCGTCGAGTGTTGGAGCAGGATTTCGTGTTGGGAGTGCAGTCGGTACGTCGAACGCGTAGACCGAAGATTCCGCAAGCGCCGTCGGCACGTCCGGTTACAAATTGGAAAGGCTTGCAGAGTCAGTACGGTCCCGCCTTTGATCAGATGGCCCAGACCGGTATCATTCCTCTGCACTCTCTCGGTTTTACGGGCGCCGGGGTGCGCATCGCCGTGCTCGATAATGGCTTCCACTATACCGAACATCCGGCGTTTCGCGAGAAGTTTCGCCTAATAGCCGAGCGCGATTTCATCAATGGCGACAATGTGGTCAGTGACCAAAGTGGCCAACCTGTTACCGGCGACGAGACGCGTTCCAGCCAAAACCTGCATGGGGCTCAGGTGCTTTCGCTGCTGGCTGGTTATGAGTCAGATCGCTTCGTTATCGGTGTGGCGCCTGATGCTGAATACATTCTGGCTAAAACGGAAGAGAACCGGACGGAGTTGCCCACCGAGGAAGATCGTTGGATCGCGGGTTTAGAATGGGCGGACAGTTTGGGCGCGCGGGTGGTCAACAGCTCGTTGGGATACAATATTTGGGATGATGGTAGTGGGTACGCTCCGGGCGATCTCGACG
>DPVA01000138.1:0-4112 GCA_003529705.1 Gammaproteobacteria bacterium
GGCCATGACGACCACGAAGGCCACGATCACGGCGGCAATGACCCCCACATGTGGCTGGACCCAGCTAACGCCTTGGTCTGGCTGGATGCCATTGCGTCTGAACTCGGACATCTCGACCCTCAAAATGCCGCGTTTTATTCAGCAAACGCCAAATCAGCAAAAGAAGAGATCACACACGAGGCGCACCATATCGAAGACCAACTTAAGTCAGTCCAAGGTAGAGGATTCCTTGTATTCCATGATGCTTACCAGTACTTTGAAAATCGGTTTGGAATTTCTGCAACAGGGTCTATTTCCCTGACCGATGCCTCAAAGCCAAGTGCCAAAAGACTACAGGAGTTAAAACATCATTTTGAAGAGGAAGGGATCCGCTGCATCCTTTCTGAGCCTCAATATTCATCGAAGCTGATCAACAGTGTTTTCGGTGGTTACAAGCCGCACATTGGTGAGGTAGACCCAATTGGGGTAGATCTAAGGCTAGGCCCCGGGCTTTATCCAAAGTTGCTTGCAAACCTTGCACTTGGGATTGCAGAATGTGTTAATCATTGACGATACCTGACCCAATATGAGTTCGAAGAAAGTGCAATCTGAGTTGCCGGCGCGGGCCTTTCTTGTGCACGATCATGAAGAGTGTTCCCGCTCGCTGATGGACGCAGCGCATGCCATTTGTGCTGAGCGGGGGCTTCGGCTGACGCCGGTGCGTGAGAAAGTTCTCGAACTCTTGCTGAAGTCGCACGCTCCGTTGGGTGCCTATGTAATATTGTCGGAACTTGCGGTGGCGGGGTTTCGAGCGCAGCCGCCGGTTGCGTATCGGGCGCTGGAATTTCTTGTTGAAAACGGGTTTGCTCACCGTATTGAAAAAATCAATGCATTTGTGGCTTGTAACCAGCCGGGCGAGGGACATGCTCCAGTGTTCATGATCTGTAACGATTGTGGGCAGGTTGCGGAGACGTCGGAAAAAATCGGAAGTGGCTCGCTGGACCTCACCGCTCGTGCAATAGGTTTTGATATTCAGCATACTGTGGTTGAGGCTCAGGGACGATGTGCTGGATGTCGTGAAAGGGCTCCGTTATGAGCCTAATTAAGGCCCAGGGCCTTGGCGTGCGTATTGGAGCGCGGCAGATCTTGCGCGATGTGAATCTTTCAGTTCGAAAGCGCGAGATTGTTACCGTTGTTGGTCCTAATGGTTCCGGCAAGACGACCCTGCTCAGAGTACTAATCGGGGCACAGACGTCTTCAGAGGGCGCGGTGGTTCGCGAAGCAGGTTTGAAAATTGGGTATGTACCTCAGCGCCTTGCGATCGACCAGGCTATGCCACTCACGGTAGCCCGTTGGCTCGCGTTGTCCGGGACAAAAGATCGCAATAGACACCTGCGGATCGCCGGGCAGGTTGGTATATCCGGTCTACTTAAGCAGCAGATGTCATCTCTCTCGGGTGGAGAATTCCAGCGTGCCTTGCTGGCTGAAGCGCTGTTGGTGAGACCAGATCTGCTGGTATTGGACGAGCCGACCCAGGGTCTTGATCAGCCCGCCGTAGCATCCTTTTATAAGCTAATTGAAGGCGTTCGTGATGATATTGGTTGCGCCGTCCTGATGGTCAGCCATGATTTGCATGTGGTTATGCGGTCATCTGACCATGTGATTTGCCTGAACGGCCATGTGTGCTGCCAGGGAACGCCAACGCTGGTCTCTGCTGCACCTGAGTATCAGGCCCTTTTCGGTTTTGATACCGAAGGAGCGCTAGCCCTGTACCGACACAGGCATGACCACCGGCACGACCACGCAGAGCGCGGCGGCAGTGATGCTGGATGATTTCCTGTGGCGCGCGGCGCTTGCCGGGACGGCGGTTGCATTAGCTGCGGGCCCGCTGGGCTGCTTTGTCGTATGGCGGCGAATGGCGTATTTTGGCGATGCCACAGCCCACGCTGCGATCCTGGGAGTGGCCCTGTCCCTGGGATTTTCGATCTCGGTTTTCATCGGGGTACTCATCACAGCTTTGGCTATGGCTTTCATGATTCTTTCCTTTTCTGGCCGCGTGTTCACCGTTGACACGTTGCTTGGTGTTGCGGCGCATGGAGGGCTCGCATTGGGATTGGTCGCCGTCACCTTTATCCCTGGCGTTCGAGTGGATCTAGTCGCATATCTTTTCGGAGATATCCTTGCAGTTGGGCATACAGACCTTCTGGTCATTTCTGCTGGATCCGCCGCCATTCTTGTGGCGCTGTGGCTGCGCTGGGAGCGATTATTGCTGCTTACGTTGAACGTTGATCTGGCTGCAGCTCGGGGAATCGATACGAGGCGCGAAAACATGATCCTGACGGTGATGCTGGCGGTGCTGGTAGCGGTTGCGATCAAGATTGTTGGGGCGTTACTGATAACAGCCATGCTGATCATTCCAGCCGCGACTGCACGCCCCATTTCGCGTACACCAGAACGGATGGCGGTAATTGCTGTTACCGTGGGGGTCTTAGCGGTTGCGGCGGGACTGTCCGCATCCTTTTACTGGGACATGCCTACAGGCCCGAGCATTGTAACCGCGGCTACTGTCCTGTTTGCAGTTGCTAGCCTGTTTTCGCTCTCCAGAATAAAGTCTCTCCATTAAATATCTCTATGCTCGGGTACTCAGTTAAGAGTTATCCGAAACGCTTGGACGCATTGGATGCTGTTGCAAAGCATCTGGTAAAGTTACTCGAGTCTGCACTGCACAATAAGAGTCGGATTACTTTTGGGGTTTGTGGCGGCAGATCAGCAGAAGTTTTGTTTCCGCGGCTCGCAGCATCTCCTCTTCCCTGGGCCTCCATTGATGTTGTGCTGGTTGATGAGCGCTGGGTATCCACCCAAAGTTCTCAGAGTAACGAAAAGCTCGTTCGTGATAGCCTGCTGCATGGCTATGCGTCGGCTGCAGCACTGGTCGGGTTAAAAACCGATCACGTTCGGGCAGTCGATGCGCTACGGACTGTGGAGCAGCGCCTTGACCAAGTCCAGTTGCCTATCGACGTGCTCTTCATCAGCATGGGAGACGATGGTCATATTGCTTCACTATTCCCTGGCGGTGTTGAAAATTTAGAAGGCAATCGAAGGGTGGTAGCAACCACCTCTCCGTCTGTCCCTCATGAAAGGATCAGCCTAAGTCCCTGGGTTTTACGAAACGCGCAGCGAATTATCCTGCCGGTGTTTGGCCCGGAAAAGCAGACCCTGTTTGATCGGGTAGTACAGCGGGGCCCGAACATGGATTATCCGGTAAGACATGTCCTGAAGAAAGCGAATTGCTGTTGCGAGGTCTTTTGGGCTCCCTGAAGGACCCTTTTGCGGGACCGGACCGGGCGCTACTAGAATGTCCCCTAACTCCCGAGGTGGCCTGGGCTGACCCGCTCTGACTATAGGAAAAAAATATAAGCAGTTTCACAACATTGATTGATCCCGAGGCATCAGGGTTTGAAGAGATTTGTCAGTCGTTCACGTGGCAGATTCCGGCGTCCTTCAATATAGCTGCAGCAGTCTGCGATCGACATCGGGCTGTTTCCCACCGTCCTGCGCTTTTTTGTGAGACGGCATCGGGGGTAACGACACAGTACAGTTTTGCTGATCTATATCGTCTTTCGAACCAGCTCGCTAACGTTTTTCTGTCAAAGGGCATTAGCTCCGGGGATCGTATCGCAATCTTGTTGCCTCAGAGAGTCGAGACGGGACTGTGTCACCTTGCCGCGTGGAAAATCGGCGCGGTCTCGTTACCGCTTTCAGTATTGTTCGGCACCGACGCGCTACGTTATCGACTCGAGGACAGCGGCGCAAAGATCGTGGTTGGCGCTACGGAAGGGCTGGAGAAAATTCACTCAGTGCGTGACGAACTTCCTGAGCTTGAGACAATAGTCAATTGTGATGACGTCAAGAACGGCTTCTGGCCATTGCTCGACCGCGCGGCAAATAACATCGAGACAACGGGTACACTGGCCGATGATCCTGCGATTGTAATTTATACCTCGGGAACCACCGGCCCGCCGAAGGGTGCGGTACTGGCACATCGCTGTCTGTTGGGTAACCTCACTGGATTTGAAATGTCGCAGAATTTTTTTCCCTGCGAAAATGATCTGATGTGGACGCCGGCGGACTGG
>DPVA01000138.1:4406-4739 GCA_003529705.1 Gammaproteobacteria bacterium
CTGATGTGGACGCCGGCGGACTGGGCATGGACCGGAGGCTTGCTCGACGGGTTAATCCCCGCGTGGTTCTATGGCTGCCCAGTCCTCGGTTACGACGGCGGACGGTTCGATCCGGAAAAAGCCTGTGACCTTATGGCGAGATACCGCGTCCGTAACGCTTTTATACCGCCAACGGCACTAAAAATGCTCCGGCAGATCGGGGATATCGGTGATCGGGGGGTCCAACTTCGCAGCGTGATGTCTGCTGGAGAGTCACTGGGTGCCAAGATTTATGAATGGGCCGAAGAGGTGCTGGATGTCCAGATAAACGAAATGTGGGGTCAGACCGAATTC
>DPVA01000138.1:5037-5320 GCA_003529705.1 Gammaproteobacteria bacterium
GAAATGTGGGGTCAGACCGAATTCAACTATATTGTCGGCAACTGCTCTAAGATCATGCGCGTCAAGCCTGGCTCCATGGGCAAATCCTATCCAGGGCATCGCGTTGAACCCGTCGATGAGGCCGGAAATATACTTACCGACGGCCAGACCGGCGAGCTGTGTGCGCTCCGGGACGATCCAGTGATGTTTCTTGGTTATTGGAACCGTGAGCAGGCCACGCAGGACAAGTTCATCGGACCCTGGTGGTCAACCGGTGATGTGGGATATCGGGACAGCGACGGTT
>DPVA01000046.1 GCA_003529705.1 Gammaproteobacteria bacterium
CGGAGAGGTAGAGGGCGAACTCTGCGGCAGCGAGCAAGTCGTTATAAGCCCCTCCGGTACGGTGAGAGGAGACATCCGGGCGCCGCGAGTCGTATTGGAGGATGGTTGTACTTTCCGGGGATCTGTAGATATGGAGACTGACAAAACCACTGTCGGTGATCGCGCTTCTACACCAAGGTTGCGTCCGGCCACCTCCCGGCCAGTTCGTCCGGGACGCGATTCGACAGAAACGGGTTCGCTTCGGAACTGAACACCGCGACTCGCGGCGCGTTTTTTGATGAAGTTTGGTCCAGAGGGCTATACGCTCAAACTTGTTCTCACGGACTCCCAATAGTGCTAGCGGGTGTTGAGGCTGAGTTTCTGAAAGCGCCCCGGCCCGAGGTGCCCGTTCGCTGGGGCGATGCCGTCTTTACTTTTGCAACTGTTCCAGCCGGCGAAAAAGCTCGGATAGGCCCGGTGATCAATTCCGGATTTTCGTAGATCATCTCATCGGATAGGGGGATGAAGAGCAGTTTTTTCACAGTGCCGCCTCTTGTCATGTCTAACTCTCGTAATATTAAAAGGCAGGAAGGGTTTTCGTCCGGGAAACCTGTGGTAAAACAATGGCAATGAAATGGCACTTTCCGAGAACCCACGCGGCGCCTGGGGGTGCCTCCGAGGTTTTCGGATAACAGCGTCGGTAACACATGGCAACTGTAATAGCGATCGTAGAGGACGACACGGATCAGCGTGAGAACTATAGTGACGTACTGACAGCGCACGGTTATGAAGTTCGCGCCTATTCGGATCGGCCGAGTGCCGAAAGTGCTTTTGAACGGGAACTTCCCGATCTTGCTCTACTGGATATTATGCTTGGTGAGGATATGGATGGCGGTTTCGATCTCTGCATGCAGTTGCGCAATCTCAGCCCCACCCTTCCGATCATTTTCCTTACCGCGCGAGACAGCGACGCGGATCGAATTTCGTCCCAACGGATGACAGCCTGGGATTACATTACTAAACCGGTCAGCCTTGAATTTCTGGTTGCCCGCGTGCACGCCCTGCTCAGGATTTCTGAGCAACTGCAAACTCAACCGCTCCCAGAGAATAATGTTTCGGTGGGCTCTTTGGAGGTCAACGAAAATAGTATGCTGGTCCACTGGAAGGGGAAACCCGTCAACCTGACCCTCACGGAATTCTGGATCATAGAATCCCTGAGCAGGAATCCCGGGCATGTCAGAACTTACGATGCGTTGAGTGATGTCACCCGGCAGGGTCTGGTGGAGCGAAATACGATTAATGGATACATTCGTCGGATTCGCAACAAATTCCGGGAGTTGGACCCAGATTTCAACCGGATTCAAACCGTTCACGGCACCGGTTACAAATGGGAGCAGGACCACGAGTGAACTCCCTGGTCGGTTCGCGTTCCGCCAAGGCACCGTCCGATAGCAGTGTCGCCTCGGGGACTCCCCGAATCCGGCCTGGTCTCAAGATCCGGACCAAGCTCCTACTCCTGGTCGTTCTTCTTTTGGTTATCCCCTGGATGGGCTATGAGTCCGTCCGCGAGATGGAAAAGTTCCTTCTCGAGGGCCAGGAACAGGCTCTTGAGCTTACGACGCAGGGAATCTCGAGCATCCTTGGAAACCGCACGGACCTCTTTGATCCCGGTGTCGGTGTCCCCGAAATTATTGGAAGGCCCCTGACTAGCCTTCTAAGGCAAATCGAGGAGCCACTTGCGATTGATGCGCCTCCGGACACCTGGGTAGACAGCGTTGGCCCGCTCACCGACTTTTCGGGATCAGGCCTTTTTGAGTGTGGTCCTAAATATCAACCTGAGTCCCTGGCAGTCCGCCATGGACTCGCGCTCAGTCCCGACTCGGTCTTTGCATTTTTTGAGGTCGATGACGATTACCTGGTGTTTCGCGACCCCACCCTCCTCTCGTTAGACGCCAACGACCAGATTCGCATGACTATCCAGCGAAACAATGGGGAAATCCTCCGGTACCTGCTGACTGCTCAGACACCAGGTCGACTAAGTATTTATTTAATGCGTGGAAATTGGAAGGACGTCGTCGATGGAGAAGCGTTAAGGGATATTGCGGGAACTCTTGACCGACTGACCAACGGCTTCGCGGTCAAAGTCAGAATCCCACGGGATTTGCTTGGGGTCGGCGCCCGTCTGAAATTTGAGGTCGTTGATGTCGACGACCAAAAAACCCGCGAGATTAAGCAAATCATTAGTACCGAGCCGGACCCGGGTTCTCACGAATTCGGCAGTATTCGTCTGGTGACTCCCGAACTCGCCAAGCTCATACAACCGCTCTATATCTCGGAAGCAAACATCACTGTATGGGATAAATCTTTCCGGGTTCGTGCTCAGATCGGGTCTGTGGTGCCGCCAGCGAGAGAAGCTTTTGGCATGGCCGCGCCAGACACTACCTCACTTTTCGAAAATCTCCAGCGACAACTGATCCAGTTTTTCGACTGGATTCTGAGAAGTCCCGCCCGAGGTCTCGCCGATATGCCGGCTGATTCAAGCACGGAAGACCAACGTATTCTCGCGCGAGTCTTGTCAGAGGGTGAGCCGAGCACCGAACGCCGGCGCTACGGAGACGCAAAACTCATTGTTACCGCCTCTCCAATCTGGGCTCAGGGCGAAGTTGAGGGTGCCGTGCTTATCAAGCAGAGCGCAAACAAACTTCTAGCACTACAGTACGAGACACTGCAGCGCTTCACCATGCTCTTCCTTGCCGTGTTTATTTTCCTATCTCTTGCTATCCTGGTTTTTTCAACACGTCTCACCTATCGAGTGGGCCGCCTACAACGTGAGACTGAACAAGCGGCCTCCTCTGAGGGGCGATTGCTGAAGGATAGGATTCGTGCCGGTGCTCGGTCTTCAGATGAATTAGGTAGTCTCACCCGCAGTATCTCGTCGATGCTGCACAACCTCGGGCAGTACACCCGGTATCTCGAAAAACTGCCCGATACCCTTGCTCACGAACTACATAACCCCCTTAACGTTGTGAACTCGTCGCTGGAAAACCTGCAGTACAACCACCGAGAACTTGCTGATGACAAACATCTACAAAGAGCCAGAAATGGCATCGGGCGGCTACGTTCTATTATTACAAGCCTCACGGAGGCGGCCAGTCTTAAGGAGGCGTTAAGTCAGGAGCAGGAGCAACTGGAACAATTTAACCTTAGTATCCTCGCGCAAAATTGTGTAGAGGGTTATCAATCTGCAAATCCCGGCTACCGAATCGTAGCGAACTCGGTTTCAACTCCTGCCTGGATTCTGGGGGTACCAGATCGCATCGCCCAACTACTCGATAAACTCATCGACAATGCTATCGCTTTTGGTGCGCGGAACGGGCTCATCATTGTCCATCTTAAATTGGTGGGCGACGACTTAGAGTTGATCGTCTCCAACGATGGTCCTACCCTACCTCCGGAAATCGCTGACAGCCTTTTCGATCCAATGGTTTCGAGTACCCGGGATGCACGCGAGACCCACTTGGGGCTCGGACTCTACATCGTGCGACTTGTCACCGAGTTTCACAAGGGAACCGTTACTGCAAGAAACCGTCGAGGGGGGACGGGGGTCGAAGTGGTGGTATCGTTACCTCGAATTACAACGCCGTAACTGTTGGGTCAGAAGCCGTCTTATCGGGTACTACGATAGCCCGGTAACAATATCGGCGACTTCGGGTTTTCCCTCTTTGACTTCTTCCTCCGAGAGTCCCTGAAGTTCATGAGGAAACACCAGCCATTGGTCTGTCTCATGAATGAAAAAGTCCGGAACCCGACCTGTTTCACTCTTGGTAGGCTTATACCAACAGGTCGCAACCCGCAAATCTTCAGGAAGATTACGCCTAGACCGCGACTTCAACTCATCAATGATCGCCTCAATGCTCCGACCTGAATCCAGTACGTCATCGACGATTAGGAGTTTATCTTCCCGATTTAACTTGCGGATTAGGTATCCAAGACCATGCACCTGAACAGAATCTGCGGTATCCGCAATCCCGCGGTAATAAGAAGTCCGAATCGCTACATGGTCCGTTGAAATTCCCGCGTAGTCCAAAAGTTCCTGAACCGCAATTCCCACTGGCGTTCCCCCTCGCCAGACACCAACAATAAAGTCAGGTCGAAATCCGCTCTCGATAATCTTCCTGCCCAATAAAAAGGAATCACGCAAAAGTTCGCTTGCTGAAATAAATTTCTTCTCAATCATGGGAGACCTAGTGAGTTCTACGGTTTCAACGTCGATTATCGACATCAGAAGTAGGGTTCGCTTTGACGGGCTGCACCGAAGCCGCGTCCTCTGACCCATTTTCTGCAATCGCATCAAGTTTACTTTCGCTTGTTTGATCTACTTGGATTTCTTGATCATTCGAACTTGCTGCGCCATCAGTGTCCTGATCTTCAGTATCTACAGACTCCGCCGGGTCTGTTCTCTCTTCGTCAGGTTTAGGCTGAAGCTCAATCGTTATTTCCTCAATCCGGTTCTCAATTTTGCGATCGATCGTGTCGTCTTGATTCTCTTTAAGTTCGTCCGATTCTTCTGTTGCAATTAATGGAGTCTTTTCCTCGTCCACAGCGCTTTCTTCCGGGTTAGCTGTTTCTCCGATAGCGTCTGGAGTTGTCTCTAGACCAACCTTAACCTGATCCGCTGGCTCAGACCTGGGTGGCACAATCCAACCAGGATCGCTGGTCTCAATTATGGCGGGAAGGTAGTAAATCACCTGGGTAGACAACTCTTTTTCTGGATACCGTGTCTTGAATTCAACCAGCCCGACCCGGGAGATGCCGTAGCTCAGAACAATTCTGCAGCGTTTACAGGTCGCCCCACGATATTGCACACGTTTTTCATCATTCACCCAGACATTTATTTTGCCTTCCTTATTGTTCCAGGCGGCTTCCACAATGACGTCATGCCATTGACCGCGAAGCTCACCTTCACTGATCAAAGAGAAGAAACGGGACTCATCATCAAATCGGCTACCGAACCATAACGCACCCGTACTTCCAATCTCAAGCACCCAGGCCGCGCCGCCGGCCGCCTTATCAATGAACTGCCCGTGTCGGTTGCGAGCAGGATAACTACCTTCATAATTCTCCGGGAAAAAAACCTTCCAGCGATACCAATATGTTCCGGTGAAAGAGCCGGGTCCGTAATTATTCTGAGCAAGTTCGGCCCGCTCGACGCTATTCTCACAATCATTGAACGGTGGCTCCGAAAGACAATCCCCGGGGCGGAGTTCAAAACGCTGCACAATCGGGTCTGGTGCGAGTCCGGTTGGATCGTGCACCTCACTCACAGCCCATTCCTTTTCGGTCAAGAACCTTTTGAAACCGCCTTGCTCGCCGTTAGCGGCAGGCGCAAATAGTCCTGCGAATGCCAATGCAACACCAACTAATCGAGAAATCATTACAGAGCCTCAAGGTTTACTGTGGAAGAGGTGCCGAAGACAGTTTTGTCGATTTGGTTCGCCAATATTTCAACTTCTGAGCCTAGGGCTCTCGAATCCGTCACTGGCGGCACCATCGATCGAATCGCTTCCAAGAAGGCTTTCAGAGCAGGAGGCGCTGTTCTGCCCGTGACGTACAGGGCCTGACTTGCCGTAACACCAAGATAGGCCAAAACGGCATCAAAGGCGGAGCTTCCGGTCTGATGTTGATTGAAAGCCCAAAATGTGGGCACCCCGATGTCATTTTGACCGAAGCCGCCGCCCTCAGAACCCGGTAGTAAATTAACTTGTGCAGCTCTAGTCGCCTCCTCAAGATACGCGACAACCGCCATCCCCACGACACCGATGTAGCCATCTTCCTTCGCGAGCAACTGTTCAGGGAGATGGGAGACTTTGCTGTCAAGCAACTTCGTGATCTGCCGATCGCCGAGGGTTGCAAG
>DPVA01000114.1:0-1339 GCA_003529705.1 Gammaproteobacteria bacterium
GCCAACTTAGGAACTGCGGAGAGGTAGAGCGTCGTAGAGGTTGCTGAGCCGTCGTACACATCAGGCACCCACATATGAAACGGCACCGCTCCTAGCTTAAAGAGCAACCCCGCTACTACCATTGCAATCGCCAGCATCAGAGGAAGGCTATCCGATGACAATATTGCAGACGTCTGCGATAAGGCTGCAAGGGACAGCGACCCCGTCAGGCCATACAGCAGTGACATCCCATATAGCAGCACCCCAGACGCGAGCGCCCCGAGGATGAAATATTTCATGGCCGCTTCGGCGGCGCGAACCGAATCACGTTGCATAGCGATCATCCCGTAAAGACATAGCGCAAGCAATTCAATCCCGACATATAGCGTAAGCAAGTGCGCTGCTCCGATCATTGTCATCATGCCGACGGTACCAAACAGCGCGAGAACCAAATACTCTCCTCGCCAGATACCCCGTTCCTGCGCATAGTCCCGGGCGTAGAACAGCACCGCGGCAGTACCAAGACAGGTCCCGGTCTTGAGGACATTGGCGACTCCATCCCGAATCACCAGGCCGCTCAGGGCGAATTGGGGTGTCTCCAAAGGACCAGCCATTGAGATGAGCGCCCCAACAATCAACGTTCCGATTGTCAGCGGGTAGGTCAACCCGCAGGGCTTTTCAGAACGAATATAGAGGTCCGAGATCAGCACCAGACATGCCAAGGTGGCAACCGTAATCTCAGGAGCGACGGCCCACAGATCAAGCGTGGTTAGGCTGATCATAATTTTGATACCGCCAAGTGCGCGAGAAGTTGATTGACACTTGCCGCCATCACTTCAAGTAAAGGTGCGGGCCACACTCCGATGATCAAAACACCGCCTGCCAAAAGCAGCAACATCCCGAACTCTCGCCGATCAAGATCTTTCAACTCAGCTACTTGTGTGTTTTGAATTGGACCAAAGACCACTCGCTTTACCATCCACAGGGTGTAGGCCGCCCCAACGATCAGGGTCAATGCAGCAATGGCTGCGTACCATCCATTTACCGAGAACGTCCCCAGGATGACGAGAAACTCTCCGACAAAACCCGAGGTCCCGGGCAAGCCAGCATTAGCCATGGCAAAAAACACGATGAAAAAAGCAAACACAGGCATTACCTTGATTACGCCGCCATAAGTCGAGATCTTTCTCGAATGCAGTCGGTCATAAAGCACCCCAACACAAAGAAAGAGTGCACCTGACACAAAACCATGCGAGACCATCTGAACGATCGCGCCCTCCATTGCCCTTGTTTCAAACACAAAAAAGCCCAGGGTCACGAATCCCATATGAGAGATAGAGGAATAGGCAATCAATTTTTT
>DPVA01000114.1:1637-3544 GCA_003529705.1 Gammaproteobacteria bacterium
GGAATAGGCAATCAATTTTTTCATGTCCTGCTGCACCAGAGCTACCAGCGCGATGTACACGACCGCCAGCAGTGACAATCCGACGATGATGGGAGCAATCTGGTGCGCAGCATCCGGCGCTATGGGCATGGCGATTCGAAGGAATCCGTAGGCACCCATCTTCAGCGTAATAGCCGCCAGAATCACTGATCCTCCGGTCGGCGCCTCGACGTGCGCATCTGGTAGCCACGTGTGTACTGGCACCATTGGAATCTTGACCGCAAATGCGGCGAAGAATGCCAGGAAAACCAGAGTCTGCACCCCACCAGAGAGCGGCAAATGATGGAAGCTAAGTAAGTCGAATGATCCCCCGGCGGCACGATATAAGAAAAGCAGCGCTACCAACATCAACAACGAGCCCAGCAACGTGTAGAGAAAAAACTTGATCGCTGCATATACCCTGTTCGGCCCACCCCAGACCCCGATGATCAGGAACATCGGAATCAGCATCGCCTCCCAGAAGAGGTAGAACAGAATACCGTCGAGCGCACAAAACACCCCAATCATTAGGCCTTCCATGATCAAGAAGGCTGCGAAATACTGCGCTACCCGGTCCTGAATGACACGCCACCCGGCCAACACCACAACCATGGTCAGTAGTGTTGTCAGCAGGACCAGTGGGACAGAAATGCCATCTACCCCCAAAAAGTATTCGATCTGGAATCGCTCTATCCAGGTTGTCCGCTCCACAAACTGCATGTCAGCCCGGGTTCTGTCGAACCATGACCAGAGCGGAACACTCAGCAGAAAGGTTACTACCGAAACCCCTAGTGCTGTCCATCGGACGCGGTCCGCTCTGCGATCATCGCCGATTGCCAAAACCAGTATTCCGCCGACAACCGGGAACCAGATTAAAACGGATAGGAGATTGTGACTAAACGAGGTCAAGCGATAGCCCTTAGCGGAAAAGGAACCACGACATCAGAGCAACCAGCCCGATGATCATCGCGAAGGCATAGTGATAGACCATTCCGCTCTGGATCCGGCGCACCCAGTCGGCAGTTCGCGCTACCATTCCTGCGGTCCCGTTGACCATGAAACCATCAATCAGGCGCCGGTCGCCCCACTCCAAAAAGAGGCGTCCGAGCCCACGCGCGCCGTCTGCAAAGACCCAATGATAAAGTTCGTCGAATCCGTATTTAACAATCAGCAGACGGTATAAACCGGAACACCGTTGCGCGGCTCTTGCCGGGATCTCCGGCTTCCAGACGTAGCACACCCACGCCGAACAGATGCCAGCGATGGCAAGCCAGAATGGTGCAGCATATGGGGCATGGGCGAGCATGCCCGCGGCAGTCATCTCCAACCCGTCCGGGCTTGTAGTTGCCACGACACTGCTTCCGAACAGACTGCCGTCCATTGAGGAGTTAACCAATACAAGCCCTGCGAGTACCGAAGGCACCGCAAGCGCGACCAGCGGAACAGTCACTACCCATGAAGGTTCGTGCAGATGTGCACGGGTATTCGCATCCATACGCTCCTTCCCATGAAATGCCATGAACACCAGTCGGAAGGAATAAAAAGCAGTCAACACGACTCCAATCATGACTGCCGCGTAGGCAAACTCTGCACCCGGCGTCGACGATTGATGAACCGCTTCAATAATCGCGTCTTTTGAGAAGAAACCTGCGAACGGAGGAATACCCGCCAGAGCAAGACTGCCTATTACGCAGGTGACATACGTCACTGGCATAAATTTGCGCAGACCTCCCATGCGGCGCATATCCTGTTCGTGATGCATAGCGATAATCACGGACCCGGCCGCGAGAAACAGCAGCGCCTTAAAAAAGGCGTGGGTTGCGAGATGAAATATTGCTACTGAATAAGCGGAAGCCCCAAGTGCGACCGTCATATATCCAAGCTGCGAC
>DPVA01000234.1 GCA_003529705.1 Gammaproteobacteria bacterium
GACGTGGTCCTGCCGACCCGAATGCCGTCACGCCATATCGGTTCCTCGTGGTAGAGCATCGGCGAGGGCTCTCGCAATAGAAATTGCACCAAGCGACGCTTAAGCGGTGCTTCAACCGCGCGCAGCAAGGCATCACGACCCCTGAACCCAGCAGGCTTATCTAAGTCAACCGCGAACCCGAGCCCTGCATGAAACGGGTTATCGTCCGGGCCGATATCATGGCCCCAATGACGGTACGCCTTTTCAATTCTCAAGCTGTTCAGGGCGTGCAGCCCAGCGGGCTGAAGTCGAAACTTCTCACCCATCTCGACCAGCCGGTCAAAAACCCCTAAGGTGAACTCACTCGGAATATAAATCTCCCATCCGAGTTCCCCTACATAAGAGATCCGGCTTGCCCTCACCAGCGCATAGCCCATCTCAATCTCTTGGGACGCGCCAAAAGGGAACGCTTCATTCGACAGTGCCGCTGGCGTCAGGGTTTGGAGCAATTCCCTTGATCGGGGACCCATGATGCTCAGAACGCTATAGGCACCGGTAACATCCGTAGCAAATACATGCTCATCGCCTCGAATGCTGCTTTTGAGCCAGTGGAGATCTCGCGTCTGGGAAGCAGCCGCCGTGACCACGAGATACTCCTCGTCGCTAAGTCGAGTAACCGTGAGATCGGCTTCGATTCCGCCATCATCGTTTAGCCACTGTGTATAGACGACCCGCCCCGGTTCGACATCCATTCGGTTTGCACTGACCCGCTCCAGCAACTGACAGGCATCATGTCCCTGCACGAGATATTTTCCGAAGGAACTCATGTCAAAGACACCCACATTTTCGCGCACGCTGCGGTGTTCGGCTGCCGAGTGGTCGAACCAGTTCTGCCGCCCGTAAGAATATTCATAGACTGGCTCTACACCTTCTGGCGCGAACCAGTTAGCCCGTTCCCACCCTGCGGTCTCTCCGAAACAGGCGCCCAAGTCAGCCAGCCGTTGATGCAAAACGGAGGTTCGAACCCCGCGCGCGCTTTCCGGCTGCCGAAACGGCCAGTGCATTGCATAGAGTAAGCCGAGCGCCTCAACTGTACGGTCATGCAGATACTGCTGGTTAACCTGAAACGGCATCATCCGCCGAGCATCGACATCCCATAAGTCCATCGGCGGCTCTCCATTCACAATCCACTCAGCGAGCACTTTGCCGGCTCCACCAGCTGACTGGATACCGATGGAATTAAAGCCTGCCGCAAGAAAAAAGTTTGGAACCTCGATTGAGGGCCCTAACCAGTACCGGTTATCCGGTGTAAAACTCTCAGGTCCGTTGAAAAAGATTTTGATGCCGGTCTCACCGAGGACGGGGATTCTCTTTATCGCGCTGTTTAACTGTTCCTCAATATGTTCGACATCCTCTGGCAGCGTACCGAACTCAAAATCCTCGGGGATGCCTTCCATTCCCCAAGGCTTGGCAACCGGCTCAAACATCCCCACCATCATCTTGCCGGCGTCCTCTTTATAGTAATTACAGGCGGAGGGCTCCCGTACAACGGGGAGGTCTCTCGGCAAATCGGGAATCGGCTCCGTGACTACATAAAAATGCTCCGCGGCGTGAAGCGGCACAGAAACGCCCGCCTTCAGTCCAAGTTCCCGGCCCCACATCCCCGCGCAATTCACCGCCGTTTCGCAAACAATCCGCCCGCGACTTGTCAAGACTGCGCTGATCCGCCCACCGCGTTTCTCAAATGATTCGACACTGACACCCTCGAAAATACGTACACCTCTATCCCGCGCGCCGCGGGCCAGCGCCTGCGTGGTGTCAGTTGGGTTAGTCTGACCATCCCGAGGCAAGAACACTGCACCCACCAGATTCTCTGTGGACATAATGGGATAAAGCTCGAGCGCTTCTTTCGGGCTGACGACCTCCACATCGAGCCCAAAACAACTCGCCATGGATGCGCCCCGCCTCAGTTCCTCAAACCGCTCCTCGTCTGTTGCAAGACTTAAAGAACCGTTCTGTCGAAATCCAGTTGCCTGTCCGGTAAGCTCTTCGAGCTCAGCATAAAGATTCGTTGTGTACTGCGCGAGTCGAGTCAGATTCTGAGTCGCCCTTAACTGCCCTACCAACCCGGCCGCATGCCAGGTCGTGCCGCTGGTTAGCGCCTTCCGTTCCAGCAGAACCACATCACTGACGCCTAGTTCCGCCAGATGATAGGCAACGCTGCATCCCACTACCCCGCCACCGATGATGACAATCTGCGCTTGATCCGGAAAATTGCTCGCCATGCTGCCCCCGAAATTTTCTGATCCCCTTATGGAGGTCAGAGGAATAAATACCCGATAGCCCGCCTCAATTTCTAGAACGAGGCTGCTGCGAGTGTAGCAAAGGGCGATCTCTCCTGATCACCCAAAATACCGCAAGAATCGGGTTGCATAGGCCCGCCGCCAAATCTATTCTTTCCCTCATGATCCAAACTAAAACTCCGGAACACTCGGATTACGAGTGCGCTGTGAGGATGATAGCCTTCCTGCGGAGGCACTCGTCCGAACAGCCATCACTTGCCCGGATCGCGGCTGCGGTCGGACTCAGCACGGCCCATTTTCAGCGATTTTTTAAACGATGGGTCGGAATTAGCCCGAAGAAATATCTGCAATCGCTAACCTTGTCGGAAACGCAGCGACAGTTGCGCGATGGTCTAAGTTCGCTGAACACGGTGCGTAATGCGGGATTATCGGGACCGGGACGCTTACATGAACATTTTGTAGACCTCCAGAGTATTACCCCAGCCGAATACCGGGACCGCGTCCAGAGTCTTTCGATTACCTATGGCATTCACGACAGCCCCTTCGGAAAATGCCTGCTCGGCGTCACGCCACGTGGCATCTGCTGGCTGTCTTTTGGCGAGGGGGCGAAAGCCACTTCACTTGCCTCGTTGCAGAACACCTGGCCAGGCGCAAATTTCTCTCTCGCCCCCGATGAGACCGGTCCGGTTGTGCAAAATATCTTTCCGGGCGCGGGATCAACGCGGAAAGCACCGCTTTCGGTACTGCTACAGGGAACCGAATTTCAACTTCAGGTCTGGCGCGCTCTCCTGGGTATACCGCTTGGCACTACCGCCACGTACGCCAATGTCGCCGAGCAAATCGGTAAACCGCGTGCAGTGCGGGCGGTTGGGGGGGCGGTAGGCCGGAATGCCGTCTGCTTCCTGATTCCCTGTCATCGGGTGATCCGGACGGGAGGCGAGGTCGGTGGCTACCGTTGGGGACGCCCTCGCAAAGAGATCATGCTCGAGTGGGAGCAGATCCAGATGCTGCACGACTGATACAGCACCAAACGCCACGAGTTGTTCAAAATATCAAATTAAGCATCAGCATCATTATCACCAGAAACAAGATGGTCATGATACCCCCGGCCCGCATGAAGTCCACGACCCGATAACCGCCTGGCCCCATGATCAACGCATTGACTTGGTGGGTTGGAATTAAGAACGAGTTGGAAGTTGCGATCGCAACGGTGAGTGCAAACACAGCGGGATCGGCCCCTGCGCCAATAGCAATATTCACCGCTAAGGGTACAAGCAGAACCGTCGCACCGACGTTAGACATCAGGAGAGTAAAGACAGTTGCCAATACCGCAATACTCGCCTGCAGCACCCAGACTGGGACCTGTCCCAGCACAAGCAATGTCTGCTGGGCAATCCATGCGGCGGTCCCAGTAGATTCCACCGCGAGTCCGAGTGGAATCAGACTTGCAAGCAGAAATACACTCTGCCAGCCAATTGACTGATAAGCCTCATCGACGCGGATCACCCCACTGATAATCATGCCCAGCGCGCCGGTCATCAACGCCACCGATAGCCGCAGTTCGGTGAACAGAATCAGGCCAAGCGCGATCAGGAAAAACAGCAATGCGTAGGGCAGTTTCTCGGGACGAGTGTCCTCTCGCGGAAAATCCGTCACGACAGCGAAGTCCTTGTTCCGCGCGATCGGTGCAACATCCTGCCAACGCGCGTGCAGCACGAGCGTGTCTCCCGCCTGAAGCACGAATTCTGGAAGATTCCGGTCAATGACCTGGTCTATCCTGAATATCGCGAGCACCGTCGCTCCGTAACGCTG
>DPVA01000179.1 GCA_003529705.1 Gammaproteobacteria bacterium
TTTTGAGGCCCCTGCCACGAGGCCCGCGATATCCACAAACTCAATGGCAGCGGGAATGACCTTGGTCGGATTGACGAGTTGCGCAATCGTCTCGAGGCGCGAATCAGGAACCTCAACGATACCGACGTTCGGATCGATAGTGCAAAAGGGATAGTTCTCGGCCTGCGCCTCCGCGTGGGTTAACGCATTGAAAAGTGTTGACTTCCCTACATTAGGCAAGCCGACAATGCCACAACGAAAGCCCACTCAGGACTGTCCTTTCTGTTGGGTGTGCAGCGCCTTCATCACAGGTTCAAGGTCGCCACCCATAATTGGATCAATCTCGCCCAAAGCACGGTCGATCGCATCAAGGATGGCTGTCTTATCTTCGGCCGACGGCTTTCTCAACACCCAGTCGCTCACTCCGTCACTGTTCCCCGGATGGCCAATACCAATCCTCAAGCGAACAAACTCGCGTGAGCCAAGCTTCGAGAAGATATCCCGCAGACCGTTATGCCCTCCATGGCCGCCACCTTTTTTGAGCCTCACCGTGCCGGGAGGCAAATCAAGATCATCGTGCACCACCAGCATGGCCTCTGGTGGGATATCGAAATAGCCGCTGACGCCGGCAACCGCACTCCCACATTCATTCATAAAGGTGTTAGGCCTTAAAAAGCGCACTCGCTGTTGACCCACACGGGAATCAGCCAACTCACCGAAAAACCGTGTGTCAGGGCGCCAGGGTAAAGAAACAGTCCGTTCCAGAGCATCCAGAAACCAGAAGCCCGCGTTGTGGCGCGTCGCTTCATATTGAGCACCTGGATTGCCCAGGCCGCACACAAGAGAGATTGCCGCCATCGTGCTGATCGATCAACGATTCGGAAGCGGTACCACCTCGTCAAACGACGCGGCATTCTGCCCAGAGAGACGAATCTACGCTACTCGCTCTTTTGCTCGTCGGCCTCACCCGCGGGCGACTGTTCACCACCTTCGGCCCCTTCGGCCAACTCGCCCCCCTCACCCTCTTCAGAGGCAACTTCTTCTTCAGCCACTTTCGGTGGGGCGATAGTCGCGACCGCTGGATCCTCTCCTTCGTGATAAGCGGTTCCGGTCAACTCGACCCCTTCCGGCAATTTGATGTCCGAAAGATGGACTGATTCGTTCATGCCGAGTTCCGACACATCTACAGCGATGTACTCTGGCAGATCCTTAGGCAAACAGGTTATATCAAGTTCCGTCATGGCGTGAGCGAGAATCCCGCCTTCAACCTTAACACCCGGCGCCACGTCGGCGCCGTCGAAGTGCAGCGGAATTTTCATGTGCAGCTTTTCCGTTGCCTTGATGCGCTGAAAATCCATGTGCAGCACCAGTGGGCGATGAGGGTGCATCTGCACCTCGCGGAGAATAACCTGCTGCGATCCTGTGCCGGTTTTGAGATCGATAATAACGGAATGAAAGGCCTCTTTTTCAAGGCTGTGCATCACCTGATCGTGATCCAGAGTCACTGTCTCGTTATCCTTTCCCGCCCCATAGACAACTGCCGGTACATGGCTGTCGCGACGCTGACGCCTGCTGGCACCCGTGCCGGACACCTCGCGCGGCTGGGCGTTGAGTACATGATTGCTGCTCATTACAGATTCTCCTTAGCCTTACGGTCCTTTAAACCGCTTATTCAATAAATAAAGAACTGACAGAATCGCCGGTAGCGATACGTCGGATCGATTCGGCCAGCAGACTGGCGATACTGATCTGGCGGATTTTGGTACTGTGTTTTCGCGCCGCATCACTTAGCGGAATCGAATTCGTCACCACCACCTCGTCCAATTCTGATGTTTCGATCCGCTCGATAGCCTCACCGGAGAGTACCGCGTGGGTACAGCACGCTTTGACCTGAACCGCGCCGGCATCTTTAAGAGACGCGGCCGCCTCGCACAACGTATTGGCCGTATCCACCATGTCATCCATCAGTACACAACTTCTCTGAGCGACCGATCCAATAATATGCATGACTTTGGCTTCGTTAGCCCGAGGTCGTCGTTTGTCGATGATGGCCAGTTCCACACCGAGCTGCTTGGCCATCGCCCGGGCTCGAACCACACCGCCGACATCGGGTGATACCACCATTAGATTATCAGGCTCGTGCCGCCACAACTCGCCATTGAGTACCGGCGCTGCATAAATGTTATCTACCGGGATATCAAAGAATCCTTGAATCTGATCAGCGTGCAAATCCATCGTGACGACCCGGTCCGCACCGGCGATGCCGATCATATCAGCCACCAACTTAGCGGTGATCGCAACCCGGGCGGTACGGGGGCGGCGATCCTGTCGCGCATAACCAAAATACGGCAACACCGCCGTGATCCGTTCGGCAGAAGAGCGCCGCAGTGCGTCAATCATGACCAACAGCTCCATCAAATGTTTGCTGGCTGGTGCGCAAGTGGGCTGCACGACATAGACGTCCGCACCGCGGACGTTTTCCATGATCTCGACGTTTACCTCGCCGTCACTGAAGGTGCTGACAAGCGCGCGACCGATGCCCACACCAAGCTGAGCAGAGACCTCAGTGGCCAGGTCGGGATGGGCATTGCCGGTGAACAACGCCAGGTCGTCTATCGCCATCGGGTTTCTCGTTGCATTGGAAATCGGCCGGGATTATCAAAAATGGCTGGGGTGCCAGGATTCGAACCTGGGAATGCCGGAATCAAAATCCGGTGCCTTACCACTTGGCTACACCCCATCAGGCTCATCGACAAACACGGGATTCCGGTTGATTCCGTTGGCTACAAAGCCTCTCAGCCGGGACGGTAACTGCTCAAGCAGTTCTTCTCCGGCCCTGATACTGGCCACGGCCAGAAAGGCTGCGCTGCCACTTCCCGTCATTCGCGCCGCCCCAAACTGTCCCAACCAATCCAGGCATTCTCCCACTTCGGGAAACCGCCTTTTC
>DPVA01000023.1:0-532 GCA_003529705.1 Gammaproteobacteria bacterium
CATCAACGCCATCCCCAACGGAGACCAGTTAGTCATGACCGCGCTCGGCGGCACAGGCGTGATTTTTCTGGGTCTGTCCGCCTATGCGCTTAAGTCTCGCAAAGACTTCAGTTTTCTTGGCGGTATGCTGTTTGCCGGCATTCTGGTGGCCTTTCTGGCTGGACTCGGAGCTGTGGTATTCAGCATTCCAGCGCTCTCTTTAGCCGTGTCGGCGATGTTTATCATCCTGATGAGCGGAATGATCCTCTACCAGACCAGTGCAATTATCCATGGTGGGGAAACCAACTACATCATGGCAACGATCACGCTGTACGTATCGATTTACAACCTCTTTCTGAGCCTGCTTCAGATATTGGGTATTTTTTCGGGCGACGACTGATTGCCCGGGCGTTTTATAAGAACCCCGGCCTCTCGCCGGGGTTTTTTTATGGGGATATGCTCTCTAACCCGCCCATGTAATCACGCAAAACGTCAGGAACACGAATCACCCCATTGACGTCCTGATAGTTCTCCATTAACGCTACCAGGGTTC
>DPVA01000023.1:863-2762 GCA_003529705.1 Gammaproteobacteria bacterium
CCCAACCGCAAGGCCCGAGCCGTTAAGCGTATGCAATAACTCCGGCTTTGACGTGGAAGGGTTTCTCCACCGGGCCTGCATCCTGCGGGCCTGAAAACTTTCGAAGTTGCTGCAGGACGAGATCTCTCGGTATCGGTTCTGCCCCGGCAGCCAAACTTCCAGGTCATATGTTTTGGCCGAAGAAAACCCAAGATCCCCGCCGCACAGAGTGACCACCCGATAGGGCAACTCCAGACGTTGCAGCACGGTCTCTGCATGCCCGGTCAACTCTTCAAGAGCATCCCAGGAGTGCTCTGGCCGTACCAACTGGACCAACTCCACTTTTTCAAACTGATGCTGACGAATCATGCCCCGCGTGTCCTTTCCGTAGGATCCCGCCTCGCTTCTAAAACACGGTGTGTGGCACACGTGCCGGATGGGCAGTTCCTCTTCTGAGACGATACTCTGGGCGTAAATATTGGTCACCGGAACTTCAGCAGTGGGTATCAGGAAATATGAAGGATCCCCCGACGTCTGGAACTGATCTTCGGCAAACTTCGGCAGCTGTCCGGTCCCAAAGAGTGAATTCGCATTCACCAGGTAAGGAACGTATGTCTCCTGATATCCGTGTTCTGCCGTGTGAAGGTCCAACATGAACTGGATGAGCGCTCGATGCAGCCGGGCGATTTCGCGGGACATGACAACAAACCTGCTGCCGGTAATCTTTGCCGCCAGTTCGAAATCCATCATCCCGAGTCCGGATCCGAGACTCACGTGATCTGCAGCCTCAAACTCAAACTTGGTTGGCTCTCCCCATCGCCGGATCTCTTCATTGTCTGCATCGCTATCCCCGGCCGGGACGGACTCGTGCGGAATATTGGGAATCCCGTGTATCAACTCGTCCAGCGCCAAGCGAACTTCCTCAAGGTCAGTCTCGACTGCAGATATTTGGCCCGATAATCCTCCGGTCTGCGCTATGAGGTCGGACGCATCCTCGCCTGCTGCCTTGCGGCGTCCAACCTCCTTGGCAGACCGATTACGTTCCGCCTGGAGCTCTTGTAAACGAGTCTGCAGGGCTTTCCGTTGTTCATCCAAAGACCTGAGCTGGCTGACGTCGAGGGTATATCTCTTGACGGCAAGACGCTCGGCAACAGATTCCGGTTCGGTTCGCAACAATTGAGGATCGAGCATGGACTGACTCCTTTCCTAAAAAATCTGACGGGCAGCGCCGACACCGGCCGCAGCAGCCGTGATGCACAGTAAGATACTGGAACTGATATAGACCACGGCGCGGAACCATTGCTCAGCTTCCAGCAGACTCAGCGTATCGCTTGAGAACGCGGAAAAGGTGGTAAATCCCCCCAGCAATCCCACCATCAGACCCAACCTCCAGAGTTCGGCACCTGCCGTTTTGCCGACAATCAGCACCATGCAAACACCAACCAGAAATGATCCCAGCAGGTTGACCGTGATTGTGCCCCAAGGGAAGGAGAGACCCATTGCCCCGCTTACGCGCAGGCTCAGCCAATAGCGCAGCATCGCTCCTAGGGCTCCCCCTGCGCCGACCGCCAGATATTGGCTGATCATCCGCTTCCGACCTCCCGAATGATATCCGTTCCCTCGGGGATTTCTAATGTAAATCGCTCAGCGGGAATTACGATATTGACTTCGACATCAGAGAAGCGGATACGAGTGATCTGCTGAAGCGGGTCAAGCATCTGAACTAGCCTCAACGTGTCAGATTCGAAGCCGAACTGAATCTGCGAGAACGTGGCATCTGCCTCCTTTGGAAAAACCGACACCCAATCAATCCCGCCCTGGTCGCCCAGGTGCTCTACCAGATACGAGCGAGTGGGGCTGATACTCCCTGCCAATAACCCCGCCGGAGTCTGCCCAAGTGCTTCATCCTGATCACGCATG
>DPVA01000026.1:0-2882 GCA_003529705.1 Gammaproteobacteria bacterium
CTTTTTGCACGCCTTCGGATATTCCGCATATCTTTTTCCCCTGATTTTCGGCCTTTTGAGCGCCCGGATTCTCAGAAACCGGTCTGAACCCCTGAGCCCGCAAGTGCGTGTAGTTCATGGCACCGGTCTCGCGCTCACGGTCTTCTCGGCGTGCGGGATTGGATTCCTGCATTTCAATGCCTCCGGCTCCGCCCTGGGATTTTCGGGCGGTGGTTGGCTTGGACTGGTTGCAGGCGGTTGGCTGCTGGATGCGTTTGGCTCGGTTGGTGCAACGGTCATGTTGCTCGTCGCCCTCGTGGCAGGGATTTCCTGGGCTCTGGATATTTCCTGGTTCACCGTGATGGATCGGCTCGGAGAGCAGGCTTGGAAGTGGTCTGAGCGGGTAAAGCTCTGGCTGGCCGAGATGGCGGACAAGACCCGGGGAGCCAGATCCCGACGGCAGCGCCAGGAATCAGTCGCGGAAATTAGGCGTGAACGTGAGCATAAAGAGCCGCCCCGGATCGAACCCAAGATAAAAACGGCCAAAGAGGGTGTGCGCATCCAGAAAGAAAAACAGGCATCGATCCCGCTCTTTATTGACGGAAAGGCGCCCCAAGGAGATCTTCCCGCACTGAAGTTGCTCGACCAGCCCGAAGAACAGGCCGGGGGATTCAGCAAGGAAGCGCTTGAAATGATGTCGCGGTTGGTAGAGAAGAAACTGCGCGACTTTAATGTGGATGTGACCGTGGTATCGGTTCAGCCGGGCCCTGTAATTACCCGATTCGAAATCGATCCGGCAGCCGGCGTGAAGGCAAGTCAAATCGTCGGTCTATCCCGGGATTTGGCGCGGGCATTGTCGGTGGTCAGTGTTCGGGTAGTCGAAAATATTCCCGGAAAAACCTATATCGGTCTCGAAATTCCAAATGAGAGCCGTGAGACCGTATTTCTGCTGGAGGGGCTGGCATCAGAAATCTACGAGAGCAGCAAGAGTCCGCTGACGGTCGTTCTGGGAAAGGACATCGCGGGCGAGGCGATTGTGTCGGACCTTTGCAAGATGCCGCATCTCCTGATTGCCGGCACGACGGGCGCGGGGAAGTCGGTATGTGTAAACGCAATCGTTCTCAGCATTCTCTACAAAGCGACCCCAGAGGATGTGCGCATGATCATGGTGGATCCAAAAATGCTGGAACTGTCGTCCTACGACGGTATTCCCCACCTGTTGACCCCGGTCGTGACCGATATGCAAAAGGCCGCCAATGCCTTGCGATGGTGTATCGTCGAGATGGATCGGCGGTTCCGGCTGATGGCGTCGCTTGGGGTCCGGAACATTGTCGGCTACAACCGCAAGGTGGAGGCGGCGATCAACAGCGGCAAGCCGCTGGATGATCCGCTATATGAGCCGATTCCGGGAGATGAAACCCCGGCGCCCAAGTTGGGAAAGATTCCCTATGTGGTGGTCATCGTGGATGAGTTTGCAGACCTCATGATGGTCGTGGGGAAGAAGATCGAGGAATTGATTACCCGAATCGCACAACGGGCTCGAGCGGCCGGGATTCACCTCGTGCTGGCAACGCAACGCCCGTCTGTCGATGTGGTGACAGGGCTGATCAAGGCGAATATTCCCACGCGTATCGCTTTTCAGGTCTCCTCGCGAGCTGACTCCCGAACCGTGCTGGATCAGATGGGGGCAGAGCAGTTGCTCGGACATGGCGACATGCTGTTCCTGCCGCCCGGCACGGGTTTTCCGGTCCGGGTGCACGGTTCTTTTGTATCCGATCAGGAAGTGCATCGGGTTACGCAGGAGCTGAAGCAGAGTGGGGCGCCGGAGTATCTTGAGGCCGTGATCGACAGTTCAGCATTGGGTACCGCAGCATCCAGCGGGGAGAACGATGAGGCAGGAAGCGGGGAAGATGACCCGCTATACGATAAGGCACTCGCATTTGTGACAGAAACCCGGCGAGCGTCCATCTCCTCCGTGCAAAGACATCTGCGGGTCGGATACAACCGGGCTGCCAGAATGATTGAATCGATGGAGGCCGCAGGAGCAGTGGGCCCTCTCGAGAATGGCAAACGCGAAGTACTTGCTCCGGAGCCTGCTGAGTGAAGTCCAGGCGCGCTCCCGTTGTCGAGGCTAATCGACGGACATTCTGTCAGGCGCTGTTGATAGGAGTCTTTGGATGGACGCCGGCGATCTCCCAGCCCGCCTGGGCTGCTGCTTCAGACCCGCTGGAGCATTTTTTTTCCAACGTGAAGACCCTGCGTGCGGTTTTCCACCAGTCAGTTCTGACCGAAAACCTGGAGCTGATTGACGAGAGTCAGGGAAAGCTTTGGTTATCGCGTCCAGGGCGCTTCAGGTGGAATTACGGAACCCCCTTGGAGCAGGTCGTGGTCGCGGACGGCGAAAGATTATGGGTTTATGATCCCGGCCTTGAACAGGCTGTCATGCGTGATCAGGATGAAGCACTGGGCCATACTCCAGCGGGATTATTGGCAGGGAGTATCAGCCCCACTCGCTCGTATCTAGTAGAGCGCTTGGGCAACCAGGGCGGGATTGATTGGGTGTCGGTTTTCCCGAAAGAGGCAGATGCCACGTTCTCGCAGATTCAGTTCGGCTTTGAATCTGACACGTTGCGGCTGGTTCAGATGCTCGACCCGCTTGAGCAGATCACTCGTATCCGCTTCTCCGATGTCCAAGTCAACATCGCAATTCCCGCTGATCGATTTACATTAGAAATCCCTGAGGGAACGGATATCATTCGGGAGGTCGGAAGCGGATGATCAGCCAATATCTGGCGGTCGGGGTAGGCGGAGCCCTGGGGGCGGTACTGCGTTATTGGCTGGGCCTGCGCGTGAGCGGGGCAATGGGTCTCTCCTTCCCGTGGGGCACAATCACGGTCAACCTG
>DPVA01000026.1:3278-4923 GCA_003529705.1 Gammaproteobacteria bacterium
ACTCTGGAGGTTGGGTCTGATGGTAGGGTTGCTGGGGGGATTTACCACCTTTTCCGCGTTCTCAAGCGATACGCTGAGTCTGCTGGAAGCTGAGCAATGGTTCCGCGCAGTGGTCTATATCAGTGCCAGCATCTTATTGTGCATAACGGCTGCTGCGGCCGGTGTCGGAGCTGCTCGTCAGATCTTTTAGGAAAGGAGTCAGTCCATGCTCGATCCTCAATTGTTGCGAACCGAACCGGAATCGGTTGCCGAGCGTCTTGCCGTCAAGAGATATACCCTCGACGTCAGCCAGCTCAGGTCTTTGGAGGAACAAAGGAAAGCCCTGCAAACCCGGTTACAAGAGCTTCAGGCGGAGCGGAATCGGTCTGCCAAGGAGGTTGGGCGCCGCAAGGCGGCAGGCGAGGATGCATCCGACCTCATAGAGCAGACCGCAGGATTATCGGGCCAAATATCTGCAGTCGAGAATGACCTCGAGGAAGTTCGCTCGGCGCTGGACGAATTAATTCACGGGATTCCCAATATTCCGCACGAGTCCGTCCCGGCCGGGGATAGTGATACAGACAACGAAGAGATCCGTCGATGGGGAGAGCCGACCAAGTTCGAGTTTGAGGCTGCGGATCACGTGAGCCTCGGATCGGGACTCGGGATGATGGATTTCGAACTGGCGGCAAAGATTACGGGGAGCAGGTTTGTTGTCATGTCCCGCGAAATCGCCCGACTGCATCGAGCGCTAATCCAGTTCATGTTGGACCTCCACACGACAGAACACGGATATCAGGAGACGTACGTTCCTTACCTAGTGAATTCCAATTCACTCTTTGGGACCGGACAGCTACCGAAGTTTGCAGAAGATCAGTTCCAAACGTCAGGGGATCCGTCGTACTTCCTGACACCCACTGCTGAAGTTCCGGTGACCAATATTTACGCCCAGAGTATCGTCTCAGAAGAGGAACTACCCATCCGGCACGTGTGCCACACACCGTGTTTTAGAAGTGAGGCGGGATCCTACGGAAAAGACACGCGGGGCATGATTCGTCAGCATCAGTTTGAAAAAGTGGAGCTGGTCCAATTGGTACTGCCAGAACACTCCTGGGATGCTCTTGAAGAGTTGACCGGCCATGCAGAGACCGTCCTGCAACGTCTGGAGCTGCCCTATCGAGTGGTGACTCTGTGCGGCGGGGATCTGGGGTTTTCTTCGGCGAAAACATATGACTTGGAAGTTTGGCTGCCGGGGCAGAACCGATACCGAGAAATCTCGTCCTGCAGCAACTTTGAAAGTTTTCAGGCCCGCAGGATGCAGGCCCGGTGGAGAAACCCGTCCACGTCAAAGCCAGAGTTATTGCATACGCTTAACGGCTCGGGCCTTGCGGTTGGGAGAACTCTGGTGGCGTTAATGGAGAACAATCAAGACGTCAATGGGGCGATTAGCATTCCTGACGTTTTGCGTAATTACATGGGCGGGTTAGAGAGCATTTCCCCATAAAAACCCCGGCGAAAGGCCGGGGTTTTTAAAAAACGTCCGGGCAATCAGTCGTCACCCGAAAAAATACCCAATATCTGAAGCAGGCTCAGAAAGAGGTTGTAAATCGATACGTAGAGCGTAATGGTTGCCATGATGTAATTGGTTTCCCCACCATGGATAATT
>DPVA01000026.1:5227-5510 GCA_003529705.1 Gammaproteobacteria bacterium
GGTTTCCCCACCATGGATAATTGCGCTGGTCTGGTAGAGGATCATACCGCTCATCAGGATGATAAACATCGCCGACACGGCTAAAGAGAGCGCCGGAATGCTGAATACCACCGCTCCGAGTCCAGCCAGGAAGGCCACCAGAATGCCGGCAAACAGCATACCGCCCATAAAACTGAAGTCCTTGCGAGACTTAAGCGCATAGGCGGACAGACCCAGAAAAATCACGCCTGTGCCGCCGAGCGCGGTCATGACTAACTGATCTCCGTTGGGGATGGCGTTGATG
>DPVA01000060.1 GCA_003529705.1 Gammaproteobacteria bacterium
GTCCTGGCGGTGGGAGTGGTAACTTTGTTTTGGATGGCGCTCCTGGCTTGGGTGGGGAAATTGGTTATCTTTAGAGAGCCAGGTCGAATAAAACCTAGCCTGGCCCTGGGCGCAATGACGCTTGCGCCAGCGCTCGGTTTGGTACCCTACCTTCATGGAAGGCCGGGTTATGGAACAGCATTATTGGTTACGGTGCTCATGGTCATCTGGTCGGCTGATATCGGCGCTTATTTTGGGGGACGGCGCTTTGGAAAATCATTGTTCGCACCCGCGATTAGTCCGGGGAAGACGTGGGCAGGCGCGTTTATCGGTTTCTCAGTGTCTGTATTGGCGGGGTGGGGCACTGCCTACGTCTTCTCAATTCCGGTCGACCCTCCGTGGCTGCTTTGGACAGCGCTCAGCGTTACCGCGGTCGGGGGACTCCTGGCAGACCTTTTCGAAAGTATTCTGAAGCGCAGCGTCGGCAAAAAGGACACCAGCGCGTTGTTACCAGGGCACGGGGGGGTTCTCGATCGCATCGACAGTATGTTGGGTGCGGTACCCCTATTCGCGGGCCTGAGCATTTTCTTTTAATTGGACATCATGGAACTGTCGTGAGCGAGGCAATTGGTGTTTCAATTTTGGGAGCAACCGGCTCCGTAGGCGCGAGCGCTCTCGAGGTCATTCGGATGCACCCCGACCGCTTCAAGGCCGTCGGTTTAAGCGCTTGGCAGCAAACCGACGCCCTGATGGCGCTGGTGTGTGAATTTTCGCCAGCGATTGCGGCGGCCGCGCCCGAGGTGCTTTCGAGTCAGCTTGTTCGAGCGGGCAAATTCCCCGATACCACACGATATTGTAGCGGTACAGCTGGGCTGAAGGAGACTGCAGCGCACCCGGACGCGGCGACGGTCGTTGCAGGAATCTCAGGTGCTGCAGGACTTGAGTCGATATTTGCAGCAGCACATGCCGGAAAACGGATCCTGATTGCGAATAAGGAACCTCTGGTCATGTGCGGCAATCTTCTTCGCCGTGTAGCAAGGGAGTCTCGGGCTCGCCTTTTTCCAGTCGACAGTGAGCACAATGCAATTTTCCAGTGTCTGCCGGAAGGGCTTCAACGGGAAGTAATTGCCGGTCGTGGGCTAACAGAAAACGCTATTGAACCGGCCGTTACCCATGTCACCCTTACGGCCTCGGGAGGTCCATTTCTGAGGACCGCGGCGGCAGACCTTAATACCGTCAGTATCGATGCAGCGCTTGAGCATCCAACATGGAAAATGGGTCCAAAGATCTCTGTGGACTCGGCAACGCTTATGAATAAGGGTCTGGAATTGATCGAGGCCTGCATGCTTTTTGGCTTGGACGAAAGTCAGGTGGAGGTGGTGATTCATCCTCAAAGTGCGTTGCACTCGGTCGTGTATTTTGAGGATGGCTCGCTGATTGGCCAAATGGCCAATCCCGATATGCGGATTCCTATTGCTTACGGCCTCTCTTACCCCGACCGGATTCCTTCTGGTGTTCCGCCTCTTGATCTCGTGGCGATGGGGCGACTGGAGTTTGAGGCGCCAGATATAGAACGGTTCCCCTGCATTGGCCTCGCCAGGGCCGTGATTCGGCAGGGTGGGAGCGCTCCGATCGTTCTGAATGCTGCCAACGAGGTCGCTGTAGAAGCGTTTCTTGCTGGAATGATTCGGTTCTCCGATATCCCGTCACTAATTGATGCAGTTCTGAACACGTACGAAAACGCTTCTGCGACTGAACTTTCCGTTGTGCTGAGCATAGATCAGGAAGCCCGCGCTGCTGCCCGCAACATCCTTGCAAAAGGCCTTTATCGAATAGGTGTCTAATAGCACCAGGACACGCTTGAAATGGATCTGCTGAACAATACTCTTTTCTTTCTTATCGCCGTAGCGGTCTTGGTGAGCTTTCATGAATTCGGACACTTTATCGTTGCGCGGTGGCTTGGCGTTCGGGTTTTGAAGTTTTCTATTGGCTTCGGCAAAACGGTCTGGCGATGGAGGAAGACACCGACCGCAACCGAATACGCCATCGGAATGATTCCCCTAGGGGGATACGTCCGGATGCTCGACGAGCGTGAAGGCGAGGTCGACTCGGGGGAGCGTGATAAAGCGTTTAATCGGAAGCCCCTATCTACTCGCTCACTAATTGTTATGGCGGGTCCGGCCGCGAACTTGCTGCTGGCCGTCCTGATTTATTGGTGTATTGGGCTCATCGGAACCGAAGATCTCAAACCGGTGGTAGGCTCGGTAACTTCCGGAAGTAGCGCGGACCAGGCGGGGTTTCAACCGGGCGATCTGATCCTCTCAATCGATGGCCGTCCCGTCAAAGGTTGGTCTGAACATCGTCTTTACCTTCTCGACCAGATCGGCACTGAAAAACAGATGCCATTCCTCGTTAGCAGAAACACCGATACCCAAGCTTTGATCGTTGACCTCGCTACGTTAAAGGATGAGCCATTCAACCCCGCCGTGCTCTCGGGAGTAATTGGTATTGCGCCCGAGGTCCCCAGGCCCGATCCCATAGTTTCGGGTTTGGTGCCAGAGGGACCTTCCGAGCAGGCCGGGATCATGATCGGAGACCGAATTGTCGCGATCGATGGACAACCCGTTGAGTACTGGGTAGATCTTGTCGAAAAGATTGCGACAGGAACTGCGACCCAGGTAGTCCTCAAGATTGATCGAAACGGGACTGGTCTCGAAATCCCGGTCGAAACAGAATTTCAGGCCGTAAACGGGAGGCAAACCAGAAGGATTGGGATATACGGCCCCACAAATCTTGACTTCAGTGAGTATGTAGTGCGGGTACGGTATGACCCCGTCAAAGGGGCGCTAAATGCTATCGAAACGACCTGGCGGATGTCAGCCTTGACGGTTCGCCTTTTCGGCAAGATGGTGACCGGTGATGCTTCTCGTGAACATTTGAGCGGGCCGATTTCGATCGCCCGATTTGCTGGACGGTCGGCAAGCCTTGGACTGATACAGTTTCTCGCCTTTCTTGCCGTGCTGAGCATCAGCTTGGGCATAATCAACCTGCTGCCGATTCCAGTTCTGGATGGTGGCCATCTGGTTTATTTCGCTGCGGAAGGGCTGCTGGGTCGGCCGTTGCCGGAGCGGGTTTTCCAGTGGGGGCAACAGTTCGGGATCGTATTTATTGTGCTGTTGATGGGCCTGGCGTTTTATAATGACCTTCTGAGTCTGCTCCAGTGACCGACACCATGAATCTGTCAATAACTCTCATTCGGCGTTTGATGCCCCTGGTTTTCTCCTTTTGGGCGCTGTTGGTATCGTTACCAGCCTCTGCCGATTTTGTTGTGGACGATATCCGTGTTGAGGGGGCGCAAAATATCGAGGTTGGTACGATATTCAACTATCTGCCGGTTAAGGTAGGTGATGTCGCAGATGATGCACTGATCGATGACTCCATCAAAGCGCTTTTTGCTACCGGCTTTTTCCAGGATGTAGAGATTCGGCCACGGGATAATGTATTGATCGTAGTGGTTGCGGAGCGGCCGGCGATCTCTGATGTGAGTTATAGCGGTAACAAGGATATCGAAGACGAGACAATCGAAACCGCACTGGCTCAAGTAGGCGTGACCGAGGGGAGAGTTTTTCGGGAGCCTCTGCTTGAGCAGCTCGTTCAAGCGATCGAAGAGCAATATTTCGCCAAAGGCCGCTATTCCGCAAAGGTCGATGCGGTCGTCACCCCGGTAGATCTCAATCGTGTCTCCGTCTCTCTCACAATCGACGAGGGGAGGATCGCGAGGATTCGGGAAATTAATATCGTTGGAAATGAGGTTTTTACTGACAAAGAACTGTTGTCCGAGGTTTCGCTTGGTAAGGAAAGCTGGCATAGCTTCATCTCACAGGTCGGGCGGTATTCGAAAGAGGAACTCCTGGCCGACGCCGAAACACTCAGGAGTTTCTATCTGGACCGCGGCTACATGAACTTTGATCTCCTATCGTCGGATGTCACCATCAGTCAGAACAAGCAGGATATCTTTATTACCTTCTCGTTGCGCGAGGGTAATCTGTTCACAGTAGGAGGGATCGAAGTCGAGGGCGGTGGAGGCTTTTCCGCTGGAGAATTACTCGGCTTGATTTCGATGCCGAGTGGCAAACCGTTTTCTCAGACCGATCTTGTGGCCTCGCGCTCTGCGATCGAAAGCAAGCTTGCCGACCATGGGTATGCATTTGCAAATGTCAATGCGATTACCAAGATCGATGAGGTCGAAAATCGAGTGGATTTTGTCTTCGCGGTCGATCCCGGTCCGCTGGTTTATGTACGGCACATAAAGATCAGCGGAAACCAGTCAACGCTTGACGAGGTTATCCGGCGTGAAATGCGGCAACTGGAATCGTCTGTGTTCTCAGCGGAGAAACTTCGGCGATCGCGAGAACGTATCGCCAGATTAGGATTTTTTGAAGATGTCAATATAGATCTGACCGAGGTACCTGGTTCGATCGACCAGGTCGACCTATCTGTGGTGGTCAAAGAGAGGGCCACAGGGAACTTCATGTTCGGCGCGGGCTACGATGATTCCGACGGCCTTTTTCTCTTGGCCGAGGTCCATCGGGGAAATCTATTTGGTACCGGACGTGAGTTAAATGTTGCTGCGGAAGTTTCAAAGGTAGATCAGACCTATGATATTGAATATCGCAATCCTTATCACACCGCAGAAGGTATCAGTCGCGCGCTCTTTATCAGTCGTGAAAATATTGATACGGATGCAGTTACCACGGCTGATTACACCTCGGAAACCACCGGCGGTGGTATCCGCTATAAGATCCCGATGTCTGAGTACAATTCACTTAGTTTAAGCATCGCGGTGGAAGACATACTCCTTGAGTCCACCTTTTCGACACCGCCGGAGTACCGATCATTTATTGACCGGTATCCTGACAATCTTAACCTCAACCTCTCAGCGGGCTTCTCCAAGGATACTCGCGATAGCATTTTCTTCCCGCGGCGCGGATTTTTCCGCAGAATCTCCGGAGAGATCGGCGTTCCTGGAAGTGACCTCGAGTATTTCAAGATTTCTGTGCGGGGCAGTTGGTATCGTGAACTGGTTGGTCGACTTATCCTTAACGTCCGCGGCGACGTCGGCTATGGGAACGGTTACGGCGACCTGAATGAGTTGCCGTTTTTCAAAAATTATTACGCGGGCGGTACGCGCAGCGTCCGGGGTTTCGAGTCTCGATCTCTTGGACCTGTCAGTAGCGGTGTCGATGCGTCCCCGCTGGGAGGCGAAGTCCGAACGGTGGCGGGCATAGAAATGTACTTTCCGGTCTTCGGTCTTCAGGATGACAATGACAAACGGCTTAGCCTATTTGCGGACTCGGGGCAGGTTTTTGCATCGACCAATGATTTTGATTTGGGTGATGTCCGCATGAGTGTTGGCTTGGGCTTCCACTGGTTTTCGCCGGTGGGCCCGATCTCCTTGACGATGGCGCAACCGCTCAACGACGAGGCTGGAGACGACATAAAGCGACTCCAGTTCACGCTGGGCTCCCTAATGCGTTAGCAACCCTTAAACGTGACTGTGCAATGCCAATAATTCGATCCCGTTTCCGACTTCTCTGCGCCGCAGCGATCACGCTGGCGGTTTTGATTCAAGTGCTTGGACCCTCGGTAGTTGTCGCGCAGACAGTGTTCAAAATCGGTTTCGTTGACCCGGTCCGCCTAATTGAGCAGGCGCCCCAGGGCGCAAAGGCTCTCGCGAACCTTGAAGACGAATTCCGCTCGCGGGATGAGGAGCTAAAACTTCATCACACCCAGATTCAGGAGATGGAGGCTGATCTTGAGAAAAACATCCTGGTCATGGACGCCACCTCGGCTCAGGCGCGCCAGCGGGAAATTGAAAATCATAAGCGGCGACTGGCCCGCTCCCAGCAAGAAGCGCGGGAGGACTACAATCTTCGGCGAAATGAGGAATTGGCGAGACTTCAGGCGTTGGTCCGAGAGGTGATTGTGGGAATTGCCAAAGCGGGGGGTTACGACCTGGTTGTAGAGCAAGCGGTTTACGTGAGCGACGCAATTGACATTACGGATCTCGTTCTTGAGCGCCTTGCTGAACTCCCCTGAGTTCAGTTTAGGGCTTAGCACTTAGGCCATATCGGAAACCGCTCAACCCGAGATGCGGTTTGTAATTCAGCAGACAAATATTTGTGGAAACAGAAATAGATATTCACCGGATTCGGGAGATCCTTCCGCACCGATATCCTTTCCTGCTTATTGATCGCGTCTTGGAGGTCGTCCCCGGAGAGCGGCTCCGCGCCCTTAAGAACGTAACGGCAAATGAGCCGTTTTTCGGGGGACATTTTCCGCATCGTCCCGTGTTCCCCGGCGTTCTGATGCTTGAGAGCATCGCCCAGGCCTCGGCGATCCTTGTTAGTCTGATCATCGATGCCAAGGCTAGCCAGAAGAACGTCTATCTTTTCGCCGGAGTAGACAAGGCGCGGTTCAAGGCGCCGGTGGAGCCGGGGGATCAAATGGTCATAGAAGTAAGCCTCGAAGGTCAGCGGCGCGCATTGTGGAGATGTTCGGGAACTATCTCCGTGAGGGACAAACTTGTTTGCGCGTCGGATGTCCTGTTTACCCACAGGCCCATCGAGTGATCGACGACCGGGCGGTAGTCCACCCCGGGGCGACGCTGGCAGTTGACGTAACCGTTGGCCCGTTTTCAGTGATTGAAGAGGGCGTTGTCGTTGGCACCGGAACCAGGATAGATTCCCATGTGATTATCCGATCAGGAACCCATATCGGGGAGGATAATCGTATCTATTCATTTGCTTCGGTCGGGGAAGATCCTCAGTTCGCCGGGTATGAAGGGGAACCCACCCGCCTCGAAATTGGTAACGGGAACGTCATACGCGAGTACGTCACATTAAATCGAGGATCCAGTTCCAGCAGGGGGACCGGTCTAACCCGAGTGGGGAACCACAACTTCCTTATGGCGTACAGCCATATCGCCCATGACAGCACTCTGGGTGACCATATTATTTTTGCAAACGGCGCAAGCCTTGCCGGCCATGTTGAAATCGGCGATTACGCGATACTTGGGGGCTTCACATTGGTGCACCAGTTCTGTCGCGTGGGACAGCATTCTCTGATGGGGATCGGTACCGTTTGCCTCCAGGATGTGGCACCTTACCTGATTGTTTCAGGCAATCCGGCCAAAACCTATGGAATCAACGTCCGCGGTTTACGCCGACGAGGGTTTAGCGAGGAGGCGATTGCAGGGCTCCGGACGGTTTATCGACAAAGGTTTCGTGCTAAAGGGACTGATCCGGATTCGGGAGGGCTGGACCAAGCTGAGTCGTCAAGCTCTCCGGAAGCCGACACCTTGATCCGATTCCTATCCGAATCTGAACGAGGCGTCATTCGCTGACGTTTCCACTTGGCGCCCACCTTTCGACTCGGAGTAGTCGCGGCTGAGCCGTCCGGAGATCGACTTGGTGGCGGTGTGGTGTCCGCGCTCAAAGCACGCTTGGCCTCCTTGGAATTACACGGGATCGGTGGTCCTGAACTGACCGATCTTGGCCTGGAGTCGGCTTGCGATATTCATGATCTTTCTGTCATGGGTGTTGAGGACTTGATTCGCAAACTGCCGAATGCGCTCACAGTGCGAAGGAAACTATTTCGTGACTTCCGCGCCCATCCACCTGATCTATTCCTCGGGATCGATTCCCCGGACTTCAACCTCAGTTTGGAACGACGGCTGCGGCGGACAGGAATCCCCGTCATGCACCTGGTGAGTCCGACCGTCTGGGCGTGGCGAAAGTATCGTGTTGCAAAGATTCGACGTGCGGTTGATCGAATATTGGTGCTTTTCCCGTTTGAAAAGGATTTTTATGAGGAGCGTGGCGTGCGCGCGACCTTTGTGGGTCATCCCGCGGCGAGAGAGACAGCAGAAATAACGAAAACCTCCGCTAGGAAAGACCTTGGAATTCAACCCGGCTCCCACGTGGTGTCCGTGCTTCCTGGAAGCCGTGAGTCAGAAATCCGGCATCTCGGCGTTACTTTTGCGGGTTGCATGCGGGCATTGGCCAAGGGCCAGTCGGATCTCAATTTCCTGATCCCTTTTGCGAGCGATCGTGTCAGGGAGCAGTTTCTGAGCATGGTTTCCCTTGAGGGTTTGGCAGGGCGGATCACACTACTCGATGGCCGGGCACGAACTTGTCTTGCTGCCAGTGACGCAGCGCTTCTGGCTTCTGGAACAGCAGCGTTAGAGGCCGCACTGGTGGGCTGCCCCATGGTGGTCGCCTATCGGGTATCTAGCCTTTCCTATCGGATTGCCACTACGTTGGCCTCCACCCGCACTGTGTCTATGCCGAATCACCTTATGCCAACACCCCTTGTTCCGGAGTTTCTTCAGGACGATGTAACCGAAGCCAACCTGGTTCCGGCAATTCAGCACTTATTGGAAGACGATGTTGGTGCGCAGCAGATGCGTCAGGCCCTCTCTCTGATCCAAAAGGACCTTAATCTTGATACCAATGCCCGAATTGTTGATGCTATTTTGTGTATGGCACGGCGGCAATGAACCGCCAAGGGCACGCTATCGTTGCGGGAGTCGATGAAGTTGGTCGGGGCGCGCTGGCAGGACCGGTCGTGTCAGCGGCCGTGGTTCTCCCCGCGAGCTACCACGACGACCTCGTCACCGATTCAAAAAAACTCTCCCCACGTAAAAGGGAGAAGGCTGACCGCCTAATCCGCAACAATGCGCTTGCTTGGTCGATAGGCGCGGCGGGCGTCGGGGAGATTGATGAGCATAATATTCATCACGCAACGCTGATCGCGATGCGTCGGGCGGTACTCGGTCTGCGTCTGATACCAGATTTCGTGATAGTCGACGGACGTTTCTTGCCTGAGTTGCCATACCCCGGAAAAGCCCAGGTGCAGGCCGATGTCACGGAATCTAACGTCTCTGCTGCCTCAATCCTGGCTAAGGTTTTTCGCGACCATTACATGCTGTTTTTAAAACGACAGTATCCGCAATATGGATTTTGCCGGCACAAAGGGTATCCTACCGCTATGCACCTTGAGGCCTTAAGAAACTTCGGACCCTGTCCCGAACATCGCCGATCTTTTAGCCCCGTCGCTCAAACTCTCGGGCCTCGAGCCCAGAACGAGCCCGAATTGCGGGAGTCGTATTGAATCCAACACCACCATTTGTTCACTTGAACGTCCACACGGAATATTCCCTGGTCGATGGAATTTGCCGTATCCGGGAATTGGCCCAAGCCGTGCGTGAAGCGGAAATGCCCGCGGTAGCAATGACTGATGTTTCTAACCTATACGCGACGGTTAAGTTTTATCGCGCCTGCCTGGACGCGGGCATTAAACCGCTATTCGGCGTCCAGCTTGATGTCACGGATGGCAAACAAGATAAGCCCTGTGGAGGAATTGGACTGCTTTGCCGCAATAACAAGGGTTTGCGGTCACTCAGTCATCTTCTGACCGAGATGTATACCCAACCGCGGTCTATCCAGGCTCTTGCTGTCGCGCGGAACCGTCTCGCGGATTTTGGCACCGACATGATTGGATTATCAGGAGGGATGGACGGGGAAATCGGCCGGTTCCTGCGGTCCGGTCTGATTGCAGAGGCGGCGGAGTTGTATCGGAAATACCAGAACATTTTCGGCGGGCACTTCTTTATTGAGATAAGTCGGACCGGGCGCGCGGGTGAGGGGGACTATGAAGCCAAGGCACTCGAGCTCGCGATGCGCGAGGGCGCAGCACTGGTCGCGACCAACGCTGTGCGCTTCCTCGCACCTTCGGATTTTGAAGCACATGAGATTCGGACCTGTATCCATCAGGGCCGGGTTCTAGATGATCCGCGCCGGCCGAGGGCGTTTTCTGCCCAGCAGTACCTGAGAACGCCAGCGGAGATGGCTAGGCTCTTTTCGGATCTACCCAGCGCGCTGGAAAATACGATCGAGATTGCCCGCCGTTGCAATGTCTTTATTGATTTCGATACGACCCATATGCCCAGGTACCAGGATGACAACGATCGTGCGGCTGAGCGTATTTTGGAGAACCAGGCACAACAAGGGCTTCAAGCGTACCAAACGCAAGCTGACGGGGTTGACACTCAAGCGTATAGAGATCGACTGAGTTCAGAAATTGAAACTATTAACCGGATGGGCTTTGCCGGTTACTTTCTCATCGTCGCGGATTTTGTCCAATGGGCTCGTGCCAACGGTGTACCCGTGGGTCCTGGACGGGGGTCGGGGGCCGGCTCGCTGGTGGCATTTTCATTGGGCATCACTCGGCTTGATCCAATTCGATACGGTTTGCTGTTCGAGCGTTTCCTCAATCCAGAAAGGGTCTCTTTGCCGGACTTCGATATCGACTTCTGTATGGTCGGTCGCGATCGGGTGATTGAATACGTCAGTGAGCGCTACGGCACGGAAAAGGTCGCACAGATTATCACCTATAACACCCTCGCGGCACGTGCCGTGGTCCGGGATGTCGGTCGTGTGATGGGGATACCTTATGGATTTTGTGACACGCTGGCAAAGCTTGTGCCCTTTGAGGTCGGGATGACACTTGAGAAGGCACTGGCGCAGGATGACGAACTGCGACGCCGATACCGGAATGAGGCCGAGGTGACCCAACTCATTGATAATGGACGGCGCCTCGAGGGAATGCCCCGAAACGCTGGAAAACATGCCGGCGGCCTGGTGATTGCGCCGGAACCCATCGCGGAATTCTCCCCGCTTTACTGGGAGCCGGGGATGACCCAGGCGGTTACGCAGTTTGATAAAGATGATCTTGAGGCGATTGGGCTGGTGAAATTTGATTTTCTCGGATTGCGGACCCTAACCGTCCTTGACTGGGCGACTTCGCTGGTGAATGAGTCCCGCGCAAAGAATGGCCAAGTCCCTGTCGATCTCGAACAACTCCCGCCGGACGACCCTGAGGTGTATCGGCTCATTTGTACCGGAAGGACTACCGCTCTTTTCCAGTTGGAGTCGCGTGGGATGCAGGAGTTGATCCAGCGTCTACAGCCTGACCACTTTGAAGAGCTGGTCGCGCTGGTGGCCCTGTTTCGGCCGGGCCCTCTGCAGTCGGGAATGGTTGACGACTTCATAAACCGAAAACACGGGCGCGAACCGGTCCTCTATCTCCACGACAGTATCAAATCGATCTTGGAACCGACCTATGGCGTAATCTTATACCAAGAACAAGTCATGGAAATTGCGCAGCAGCTGGCCGGATTCAGTCTGGGTTCTGCCGACCTGCTGCGTCGAGCAATGGGAAAGAAAAAGCCCGAAGAAATGGAACGGCAACGGCAGATTTTCATTGACGGTGCGACCGACCGTGGGATCAAGCAAGCCAGCGCCGCTCATATCTTCGACTTGATAGAAAAGTTTGCCGGCTATGGATTTAATAAATCGCACTCCGCCGCCTATGCGCTCCTTAGTTACCAAACCGCTTGGCTAAAAACCTTTTATCCAGCCGAATTCATGTCCGCAGCACTTTCCGCCGACATGGAGCATACCGACAAGGTCGTGGTACTTGTCAGGGAAGCGAAGTCAATGGGGTTGACTATCTTGCCACCGGATATCAATCGGGGCGAGACTAAGTTTTCAGTCGCAGAAGAGGGGGCAATTGTATATGGCCTTGGCGCGGTCAAGGGAGTGGGTGAGAAGGCCCTCGAAGACGTTCTGAGAGACCGAAACAACAATGGTGAATTTGTTGATCTGTTGTCGTTGTGCCGTCGCGTTGATTCGCAAAAGGTGAACCGTAAAACGTTGGAGGCCTTGATCCGCGCAGGGGCGTTGGATTCTCTTGGGGTTGAACGGGCACATCTTGATTTCCAACTCCCACAGGCCTTGGGGGCGGCAGGCCAGCACAGTAATGATCTTTCCTCAGGACAAAACGATATGTTCGGCCTACCCTCTGTTGACGGTGTTGTGCTGGCAACGCCGTCCGGTCACGACTGGTCCGCGCGAAAACGGCTTGAGATGGAGCGGATCAGTCTCGGGTTTTATTTAACCAGTCATCCAATTGAATATCACAAGTCGGAGCTGCGAGCCATAGGAGTGGTCACGATCGCCGAGGCTGAAGGCCAAGTCGAGAAAAGCGCGACGTTAGCGGGCCTCGTCCAGGATTTACGGACGTTTCAGAATCGAAAGGGAGAAACCGTTGCGTTTTTCCGACTCGACGACGGGGCAGGTCTTGCGGACGTTAGCATTTCGCCAGCCTTGTTTTCAGAGGGTCGCGCTTCTCTGAATCATCAAGGGCTGGTATTGGTCCGCGGCATCACTGGAATCGATGACCGATCGGGCCTTCTTTCGTTAAAAGCAGAGAGCATATCGACAATAGAGAATTTCCGTTTGGAAAGGCTTGTTGAACTCGTGATCACGCTGCCCGACAGCTCGAACCCCGCCATTGCTGCGGATGTACTCAAGAGCCTGCTCCGGGATTACACGCCAGGAAATACACACGTGGCGGTCAATTATCGGAATCATGACGGAGACAGCATAGCTATCCGGCTGGGAGATCAATGGCGGATTCGGCCTGAAGCAGAGCTTTTCGACAGCTTGGTGGATTTCGCTGGAGAGAAAGGCATTAGCTTTGATTTCTCAGGGCCGGGAACACGCGCTGCGTCACGGAGCCATAAGGCTGCTTAGCGGAGAAATCACTGCGCTATCCTGCGCAAAGTAGAATATCACCGTATGAGCAACGCACTGGATTTTGAACAGCCGATCGTCGATCTTGAAGCAAAGATCGATGAATTACGCCGTGTCGACGTGGATGGGGAGCTTGATCTACAGCGTGAGATCGAGCGCCTCCAAACCAGGAGTCGGAAACTGACCCGTGATATCTTTGCATCGCTGGATGCCTGGCAGGTAACGCAGTTGGCGCGTCATCCGCAACGGCCGCACACGGTGGACTATATAGAACGGGTTTTTACACACTTTCAGGAGCTTTCGGGAGATCGAATGTACCGCGACGATCCAGCGATCGTTGGTGGGTTAGCGCGCTTGGATGGCCAGGGCGTTATGGTGATTGGGCATCAGAAAGGTCGCGATACCAAGGAGAAAGTTAGAAGAAACTTTGGGATGCCCAGCCCTGAAGGTTACCGCAAGGCTCAGCGGTTAATGCGTTTGGCGGAACGTTTCGACATTCCCGTAGTCACGCTGATAGACACCCCGGGAGCCTATCCGGGAATTGGGGCGGAAGAACGTGGGCAGAGCGAAGCCATCGCCCAGAGTATCTCGCTAATGGTGGGCCTTTCGGTCCCGATTGTATCCGTCGTGATTGGAGAAGGTGGGTCAGGGGGAGCTCTCGCCATCGGCGTGTGTGACCGCTTAGTGATGCTTCAATATTCGACCTATTCCGTGATCAGTCCCGAAGGGTGCGCCTCCATTTTATGGAAAAGTCCGGAAAAAGCACAAGCGGCTGCTGCCGCGATGAAGATTACCTCTGACAGTCTGAAGCGAAACGGGCTGGTCGACGAGGTTGTGATGGAACCTCTCGGGGGCGCTCATCGAAACCCAGAGCAGATGGCGGATCAGCTTCATGATGCACTTCGTGAGCAACTCGATGGGTTGCGCTCCCTCGGTTCAGAGGAACTGCTGATTATGCGCGAGAAGAGGCTTCGTTCCTTTGGCCGGTTCCGGGACCAATCCTGATTTTCCGCCCGTCGAGCTTGACGCGCTGCAGCGGGCGGTCTGGGCGGCTATTGTTCCGTACAGAGATCGACTGATCAATATCGCATACAGTGGAGGAACCGACTCTACCGCATTACTCTTTGTTATCGCGTCACTGCGTTCGCGAATGGGCCTGAAACTAAGGCTTCTTCACGTCAATCATGGGTGGAATGAAAAATCAGAGGCCTGGGCGGTGCATTGCAATTCGGTTTCGCGGGAACTGGGTGTCCCGTTTGAATCGTTCCTACTCGGTTCTGATCCGTCGTTTGAGAGTCATCCTCCAGTTTTCGCGGGATCGTCAAAAGAAGCAAGGGCAAGAGACGTTAGATATCGGTGGTTTTCAGAGGTGGTCGATTGCGAAGATGTACTTTTAACCGGACATCATCTTGATGATCAGGCTGAGACTCTTCTGCTGCGTCTGATGCGGGGATCCTCCGTTCGTGGACTGGCCGCGATGCGCTCGGAGCAAACCCTTGATGGGCTGAAGGTAGTACGGCCTTTCCTTAACGTTCCGCGAGGCACCCTGGTGCGGTGGGTATCGGATAAAGGGCTTCGAGTGTTGGACGACCCCTCGAATAATGATGACGCGTTTGATCGCAACTTTCTTCGCCATGCGATTCTCCCCAGGCTGTGCACGCGCTGGCCTGAAACGGCGAAGATCCTTGGGCGCGCCGCGCTACAGTTTGAGGATACACAGATGTTGCTCGACGAGGTCGCGGCTGAAGATTTCGCGCGTTGTAGGTTCTCCGATCCGAGTTCGTATCTTTTTCATCTTGGTGTGGTGTCAATCGAAGGGATTCTCGGACTAAGCCGCGCGCGGTTGTTAAATGTCTTCCGGTTTTGGGCCCGGGTCTGCACGCTTCAAAGCCCTTCCGAGCGGGCGCTCAGGGAGTTCATTCGACAGTTAGAAACCGCGGGGCCGGGATCTTCGCCCTCGATGAAGTTGGGCTCGGCGGTCTTCAGGACCTACCAGGATGGCCTGTTTCTCGTTCCCTGCCCTGTCCGCAAGAACGCCAGCAAGCCAGCCGAGCGTTTTTGGGATGGTAGTTCGGTGAAAATCTATGGGCCTGATATTGAGCTTGTCCCTAAAAGAACAGTCGCCTCAGGTTTTCGCGCGGCGTTGTTGAGTGACGGTGTGATTGAGTTGCGGTGGCGAAGGGGGAGCACGAGGGTGACTCCCCTAGGTCGGGGACCGCAACGTCATACACTTCGAAAAGTCCTTCAGGAAATCCGGATGCCGCCCTGGGAGCGGGACCGGATTCCGCTTATCTTTGTCAATGGCGAGTTTGCAGGTATGCCACAGGCAGTCGTGGATCAATCCTACCGGGCGGGCGCTGGGGAGGCGGGGCTTGAAATTCATCTGCGTGACCTCAGAGAAAGCTGCGATTAATGTGCCGCGCCAATTGTGTCCAAGGGGTAGCTCTGATATCCTAACCGTCCGTCGGGTGCTGTGGGCGCAGAAGAGTCGATAAATGCTTTTTCGCCGTTGCTTGCCCGCTTAGATCACGCTCGATCAAGAGGAAAAATGTCCGACGGAAACGCCCCCAAATTCGCCTTCATTACCGGAGGCGTAGTCTCTTCTCTCGGCAAAGGCCTCTCGGCCGCCTCGCTTGGCGCCCTCCTTGAAGCAAGGGGTCTGAAAGTGACCCTGGTTAAGCTGGATCCGTATATCAATGTGGATCCTGGTACCATGAGCCCGTTTCAGCACGGCGAGGTTTTTGTTACGGATGATGGCGCCGAGACAGACCTGGATTTAGGCCATTACGAGCGCTTTGTCCGAAATCGAATGGAGCAAAAAAACAATTTCACCACCGGGCAGATTTACGAGCGCGTAATCCGGAAAGAGAGACGCGGTGACTTTCTGGGCGGTACAGTTCAGGTTATTCCCCATATTACAAACGAAATAAAGGAGTCTATAGGGGCTGCAGGAGAAGGCCATGACATTTGCCTTGTAGAAATCGGTGGCACCGTCGGTGATATCGAGTCGCTGCCGTTCCTTGAAGCAATACGGCAGATGCGGATCGAACTGGGCCGCGAAAATACGATTTTTCTCCACCTCACCCTCGTCCCTGCGCTTCACACTGCGGGAGAGATTAAAACCAAGCCGACGCAGCATTCCGTGAAGGAATTGCGCAGCATCGGTATCCAGCCTGATATCGTCCTATGCCGAGCTCAGGATCCATTGCCGGCGGACGCTCGCCGGAAGATCTCCCTGTTTACGAACGTCGAAGAAAAATCAGTTATTTCCGCGGAAGATGTGGATAACATCTACTCCATCCCACGACGCTATCATGAGCAAGGGCTGGATGATGCTGTTGTGAAGCACCTTGGCCTCCGCGGCAAGAAGTCTGACTTAAGCGAGTGGGACAATGTCGTCACTATCATGAGTGAGCCAGAAACAGAACTCACCATTGCGATGGTCGGTAAATATGTATCGCTGACCGAGTCTTATAAATCCCTGTCTGAGGCGATTGTGCATGCCGGCATCCGCAATCGTGTTCGCCCGGTGGTCCAGTACGTTGATGCCGAGCAGTTGACCACGCTCGAGGAGGCTGAGGCAGTACTTTCGGTTGCCGATGCTATTTTGATTCCGGGTGGATTCGGTGTGCGAGGGACGGAGGGAATGATTCACGCGGCACAGTTTGCCCGAATGAGCGGCGTTCCTTATCTTGGAATCTGTCTTGGGCTGCAGATCGCGGTGATTGAGTTTGCACGGCACGTCGCCGGGATGGATGCGGCATATAGTACGGAGTTTTCTAACGCTGGCGAATTTCCTGTGGTGGCCCTCGTGACGGAATGGACAGAGCAGGACGGCGAGGTCATGGAGCGGGGAGAGTATGAGGATCTGGGAGGCACCATGCGTCTCGGGGCGCAGGAGGCGCATTTGTCGCCGGATTCGTTGTGTGCACGAATCTACGGAAAAAACATGGTCTCCGAGCGTCATCGGCATCGGTATGAAGTAAACAATCGCTATCGCGACCGTCTGGAAGAGAGTGGGCTTAGAGTTTCCGGGAGATCGGCCGACGATTTAGTTGAAATGATCGAACTTCCGTCTCACCCCTGGTTTGTCGCGTGCCAGTTTCATCCTGAATTCAATTCAACCCCCCGTGATGGCCACCCACTTTTTGCGGAGTTCATAGCGGCCGCGCGTAAAAGACATGACAGTGAGCATCGCCCAGCGCCCGAGGCGGTCTCCGCGTGAGCCTATTTCCAGCGCCGATCGACACCAAGCAACCGATTTTCATCATCGCTGGACCTTGCGTGATTGAGAGTCGTGAAAATGCGTTGTCAACTGCCGCCAGGTTGGCAACGATCGCGTCCACGTTAGATATCCTCTTGATTTACAAGTCCTCCTTCGACAAAGGCAATCGATCTTCTGGTGGAGCATTTCGGGGTCCAGGGCTCGATTCTGGGCTCAAGATTCTAGAAGAAGTTCGTTCCGAAACCGGTCTGCCGGTGCTGACTGATGTACATACACCGGAACAAGCGACGCTTGCGGGTGAGGTCGTGGACATGATTCAAACACCGGCGTTTCTTTGCCGTCAGACCGACCTGATATGCGCGGCGGCAATGACCGGACGACCGGTCAATATTAAGAAGGGCCAGTTCCTGGCGCCTCAGGAAATGAAGACTGTTGCTGAGAAGGCGGTCGCCGCCGGCGGTAAAGAAATTTTCCT
>DPVA01000233.1 GCA_003529705.1 Gammaproteobacteria bacterium
GGATAGAACTTAGTGCCCAGGCCTGCGGTACTCAGATTGCTGGCAATACGTTTTCGGGAATTAAACAGGAAGTAGTCTACTTAAAATAGACCGCAGCAAACTAATCTCACTGATAAAGCATTTTCGCCTGGGCTTCCCGCAAACGATCCGAAAGAATTTTCATCATATTGAAAGCGATCGATGAATAACGGCGCAAGAGCCGCTGGAAACTCGAACGTTGCAAGGAAAGCAGGGAGACATCGGCCAGGGCGACGACCGAAGCCGAGCGCGGCTCGTCGTCGATCAAAGCCTGCTCGCCAAAAACCTGTTTTTCACTCAGTATCGCCAGACTTGGTCCATCTTCCTTTTTCACTTCCAGTTCACCGTTCACCACGATATACATCTTGTCGCCCTTCTCACCTTCCTTAATCACCGCAACTCCCTTCCCGGCATCTTCTTCCTCCATCGACAGAGCGATATGGTACAACTCCTCCAGCGGCAGAGCAGTAAAGAAAGGAGACTCTTTGAGAAAAGTAATCTTTTCCATAGTTGTCAGCGGCTGAACATCGGTCATCTCGTCCATTCCTCTCACGCTCTTGATGGTCTCCAGAATTTCACCGGCCTCCGGAGTTAAATCCTCAACCACGGCGAGGATCAAATCTTTTCGGTCCAGCACTAGAGCCGACCATACCGCAGCCATTTCGGTCCAGAGGTCGGAGACGTGCAAGAGATCGTTCAAAACGGTGTCTAATTCAATCTCTGCCCAACCACAGACCTCACGTGCCAGAATCAATTGTCTTTCCCTATCGCGTTCCAGAAGCGGCAGCAACTTAACCAACAAGTCGCGGTCGGCAATATTCTCCAAGAGTTCGATAGCACTTTCGCGTACACCGGCCTCATCGGCATCCAATCGTTCTAAAAGATCACCCACGACACCGACATCTCCTAGATAACCCAGTATTCGAACCACGCCGTTGTGCACCAACGAGTTTTGCAGGTACAGTTGGTCGATGAGCAATTGTAGGGCTGGTTGCTGTTCCCGTTCGAGCCGATCAATCGCCAACAGATGGCGACTAGCCTGAACCAATCGCTGATTACAAGAGGCGATTAAATGATCGTTCAAACTCTCGTCGTCCTGGGTAATCAGCGCCGCAAGCAACCCCTGCCATTCTTTTAGCGGCCGATCCGACAAGGCTTCTACCATCTGTTCAGTTACTCCCTCTGCCTTGCCCAATATCGCAATTGCGGCCTCGACAACATCCGGGTCTGGGTCTGCCAGCATATCCGTCAACGCCTCAATCCCCTCCTGTTTACCCATGCTACCCAGACAATGCACGGTGGCCTCGCGCACTGCCGGATAAGTATGGCTCAAACACTCGAGGAGACGCTCGTGGAACTGGGAGGCGCCAACTCGCCCCGCTGCCCCAAGGCCAGCAATTAGGGCATCAGTACGCTGATGGTTCAAGAGTGCGGTGAGAATCTGATCGCGATGTTTTGCCGATTCTCGATGATCCAACTTCTCCAAAATCACCAATGATTCAGCCTGTAATTCCGGCCCCGTCCCCTCGCCTTCAAGGCATTCGAATACCATCCCGCAAATCGCTATTCGATCCTCATCGACGAGGTTCATCTCATCAGTCAAACGCGCTAAAGTTTGAATCGCGCTCAACCGGACTTCGTCGTCCTCATCATCTAAACGATCGAGTATAACTGGCGTTGCAGCGTCTTCGTCCACTTTTCCAGGCGTAAAAGCCGCGAGAGCAGCAGCACGAATCCGTGGATTTTCGTGTTCAAAGAGTTCCCGACAAACCTTATCTACAGCCGGCCCTGGATGCTGCCGCAGCATCTCAATACCCATCTGCCGCACCCCATCGTTGCGGTGCAATAACAAGCTGCGAGAAAATTCTGGCGAGTTGGCTAAGAGATTTTTGAGCGTTTGCATCGCCTGGTCGTCTTCGATATCAATGTTCTGTTCGCGCACCGCCTTGACCAACTCGGCCGTATAACTGCGCTTGAGCATAAACCCGAAGAAGGCCATCACACCACCCAAAACAAAAAGAAGCGTGAAGAGCTCACCCATCGTCACGATCTGGTGCGCGTGCAACGAAGAAATTCCCGCTCCAACCAGACCGCCAAAGAGGATAAATCCACCCTCCATAATCATCCGCGTACCATCGCTTTGACGAGCTGGAATCAGCTTGACCATAACCTGATATGTCGGTACTACTATGCTGTCGAGAAGCAGGTAATTGACCAGATTGCCTAAAAAAATCACTAGCAGAGGTTCGAAGACCTTAGTCAGTATATTCATCAAACCAGTGATATTTGCGAAAAAGTCGACAAATACCCCAACGAGTATCAGCGCGATCAGCGCATATACAACCCCGACCCATAGGTAGATATTCCCCGTACCAATCCGGCGCAGCAATCGCTGCAGAAAGAAAGTGGTAACCAAGAACGTCTCGACTCCTGTAAGACCAAAGAACAAGCCGAAGAATTCGACAACCTCGGCTTCGGACTCGTAGTAGTCGTGCGCTACCACGTTGAATCCGTAGTGCACGGTAGTATAGACCGCGAAGATCGCCAGCGAGAGCCCGAAGAGGAGCAAGAGATAGCGCGATCCTACGAAGTAGCGCAGATTCTCTCCCAAGCCGGCACCCTCGTCCTGGTCCTCTTCTCTTTGGGCGACGAAATACCGTCGAATCAGCTGTTGCAGTACGAATAACACGACCATCATGTTAAGGGTCGCCAGGCCAAAGAAATGCCACGAATCAAATAACGAACCCAAGAAGCGCACGAGGAATCCGCCGGCGATATCGCCTAATACCGCACTGGAGAC
>DPVA01000220.1:0-6706 GCA_003529705.1 Gammaproteobacteria bacterium
GCCCACCGTAGAAGTCGCCCGCCTGATGCTCTCGCACCCCGCCGTCGCTAACGGATCCCTCGGCCCAATCCTTGGACGCTTTCTTCTGGATCATCTTCCATTCGAAACAGCCAGTCGACCCATCATCGACACCGTGAAACTGCTGCTGCACTCCCGCCTACTGAACGAACAGGAGATCGGGCGCCTGTGGGCCCGTGCACAGAATCAGGTGGCCTGGTTGGTAGGTTTTCTCAGCGCCGGGCCGCAGTACCTTAACGTGCCTTATGAAACAGAACCAGAGTCTCACGCGAGCCTCTTCGTGGAAAGCAGCCCTATCGAGGCATTGTTAACGCGAACCGGTTCTGTGCGAGACAGGCACTTTCTGCATTTTGTCGAAAGCGCTTTAAAACAGGCTATCGACATGGACACCGTCGTGGATACACTCAATGCACTGGGCGACTACTACAAACCCCTGCGGGGCGAGGAAGAACTGCCACGCTCGGCGGATGCTCTGCGGCGTGCGGTTGGCACGATCTCGGGGTTGTCGACTGAGGCTTTTGCGCAAGACCATGCGGGAGGAAGAAACCACACACGGCTACATAAGCAGCGGGCCGCCTTGATTACGCTAAGTCTTTGTGGGGAACCCCTAGTTGCGCCCTTTTTTGCCAAAAGCGACGCTGTCGGAAGCCTGATGCGCAGAAAACTCGAGCCGGTAATCAGCCCGGTCTTTTCTGCACTAGACACCCTGTTAAATCCGTGAGCAGGTAAAAACAAATCTGAGTTCCGGCCAGCGGTTTCTCATTTCAGTACAGCATAACCTGGATTACTTGCCACTCCCTTTACTTTCGGGATGTTGGGTATCATATCTCGGATCACCTTCCGGTCACGCAGGTACTCTGCAACGACATCCCAGATATCGGGCAATTCATCTGGCTGAGGATTGACACTCGCCCAACCTGCGACTTTGTAAGTTCGCACTGGATCAATAGGCTTGCCGTTAAGTTCCAGATCCGACAACCTCTTACCCATCTGCGCTCCAGGATCGATCGCGTAGCGAAGACCTCCAACCCGCACCATGTCACCGCCCATCTGGTAATAAGGATCCGGATTGAACAGATTATCGGCAATATCCTCAAGGACCAATTTAATCATCTCGCCGGTCATATCTGTCAATGTGGATTTAGCGTAGGTAATCCCGGTCTGGTCCATAAGATGCTCGACGGTGATCGGGTCACCTGGCAGTATGCTGGTACCCCATCGGAAGCCAGGCGAGAAGGCGATATCGGCGCCCCGCACCTCCATGAGCGCATCAACGATAACCTGGTCGAAAGTACCGATAAAGTTGCCACGCCGATACAGCGTAGTCTCCGTCGTAGCAAGCACCGTTTCGAGCTGCTGTTTGAAGGGCTCGCGGACCGTCTCAATGAAAGACGCCATCTGCGGGTCAGGCTCCAGCAGATTGGCAAAAATCGGCAGAAGCCGATACCGGTAATCAGCCACGCGCCCGCCACGAACATCGAGGTCCATCACTGAGAGAAACTTGGCATTCGACCCAGAATTCACGACCAGTGTCTTGCCACCGGCGTTATTGACCAGACTAGGCTTTGGCATCCCGTCGTGGGTGTGACCTCCAAGAATCACGTCGATTCCGGTCACCCGACTCGCAAGTTTCAGGTCCACATCCATACCGTTATGGGAGAGCAGCACAATCACCTGAGCGCCGTCGGCGCGCACCACATCTACCATCTCCTGACACTGTTCGTCACGAATACCGAAACTCCAGTCTTCCATCATGTAACGCGGATTCGCCAGCGTCGTATAAGGAAAGGCCTGGCCAATGATACCTACCGGAATCCCATTCATCTCCCGTATCGTAAAGGGCTTGAACACCTGTCCAGACTCTTCATCAAACGCGGGTTTGCCCTCAAAGGAAGCATCTTCGGTCAGCATGACATTCTGCGCAAGAAACTCGATCGGAGAGAGATGTTCGTCAATGATCTCCCGGACGCGGTCCATACCGTAGGTAAACTCCCAGTGCCCGGTCATGATGTCCACGCCAAGCAACTTGCACGCATCAACCATGTCCTGACCATGTGTCCAAAGCGATGTCGCAGACCCCTGCCAGGTATCACCGCCGTCCAGCAAGAGGCTGTTAGGTCGCGATGCCTTGAGCCGCTTCACCAGCGTCGCAAGGTGTGCGAAACCACCGACCTTGCCATACTTGCGTGCCGCTGCTTCAAAGTCCAAAAAGGTGAAGGCATGGGCCTTGGCGGACCCGCGGGCAACGTCAAAATGCTTTAGGAAATGCTCGCCGACAACGTGCGGGGGTTGGCCGAAGGCATCTCCGATCCCAATGTTGATGCTGGGTTCCCGAAAGTGCACCGGCATCAATTGCGCGTGGCAATCAGTGAAATGCAGAAGTGACAAATTACCAAAGCTGGGGAGGTCATACTCGACACCAGAGTCACCAAACACAGAGCTATTGACCGTCATACCAGCAGCGCCTGCCATCGCCAGTAGGCGCATGAACTCTCTGCGACTAACACTCATCTGGATACCTCGTTTAGGAAATCAAAACATCGCACAGTCCGGCCTCGCCGAATTGCGGCCTACCTTCTACGACAAAAAAACCCGGCCGCTAGGCCAGGTTTTTCTGTTTCTGTTCCGACTCGGGCTAAACAGTGATCATGCGTCAGGCCCCAGTCGCATCGTCGGTTTCCTATTGACGCTGACTGGGCACCTTTAACGGTATGCCGGTATTCATAACCGCTTCATAGAACTCCAGCGCTTTGTACTCTCCGCCCTGCGCCTTAAACGGATGGGCGCGAACCTGTTTGTTACAGCCTCCATATCGCCGGTGAATCGTACCCCAAGGCTTACCGGCCACCTGCCACTTAGTCCGCCATACCGGGAATCCCACGCCATGACCCAATCCAGCACTCAAGACATCACCGCGCACCATGTTGCCGGCATTGTGAACATGGCAATCAGCGCATGAAAAGTTCAACTGACCGCGTTTGGCCCAATAGAACTGGCGACCTTTTTCATACAAGGCCTGAGCGCCAGGGTCAGAAAAGTCCACCGCCACTCTCTCACCGTTGAACTGGGAGCGATAGTGAGCAATCAAGCGAGCCATTTTTCCCCGCTTGACGTTCTTGATGGGATCTTCTCCGTTGGCTTCAAGGCAGACATTGATATCACCAGCGATGGTACGGAGATCGCCCGTCGCCGCATCAAACACGGGATAGGTATTACCTGGCGCCAAATCACAATTGTTAAGTGACTTACCGTTTGCAAAGACCGTATTCCACTCCTCGGCGGCCTTTTCCATCTCAGGCTCATAAGGTGGGAATTCCATAGCCAATTCCCAGTTAGCGCGACGGTGAGAGTATTGTGGCAAGGCATTCACACCGTCCTGGAAATCCTCAATGGTTAGCCCCGGAAAACGTTCCAGGAAATAACCCTGAAAGGCCTCAATATCCTGCCGGATTTCCGATTCAGAAATTGCCTGCACTCCCGATGCTCCGACCAAAGCAAGTCCCGTGGCTAACGCCAGTGACACCAGTTTCTTCATTTTCTTCTCCTCAGATCGCTGAGCCCGAACGACGACTATGTAGTCGCATCACGCCCGCATCAGCGCGTTGCGTTCTACTTGACAGCCTTCTCCGCGCTGTCGCTTTCACCTTTGTTGTCGACCCAGCTTACGGTCACTTTATCACCTGACTTGGCATTAGGGATGCCTACACCAATCAGGGGATTTTTTGACACACCCGTGCCTAGATTCGCTTGCGCTACGACTTCTCCATTGACTGCAAATTCCATGTTTTCAATAAAATGCTCGGGAATTTTCTCACCAGTTTTCTTGTCCTTCCGCAGCCCAGTTTCCATAGGATGCTTAGCCAGAACCATCACCTCATAGCCCCCGGTCTTACTCTTTTTGATCTTCATTTTGGTCGATGCCATCAAACTTCTCCTACTTGATTCTGTCGATTTAGCCGCCGCAACCACCAACGGTCACTTTGATTTCCTGGGATGCCATGTAGAGCTTTCCACCCGCCTTCACATAGCAGTTCACGGGAGAGGTTTGGCCCATCTTGATACGCGTACTGTATAGACCACCCCCTCCACCTGAAACCCGCAGGGAAGTGGTGTAGGGTCTCGGGTTCTTGATCGCGCAGATTGCGATCCCTTCCACATTTTCTAGGGAAGTCATTACTTTGATTGGGACGACGGCGCCATTTTCGGCTTGAAGGGGCGCCTTGATGGACACCTGATCACTTTGCTCTACGTCTGAAGTGCCAAAAAATGCCTGTAGCGCTTCGGCCTCAGTTTCGGACTCAAACGCCGCTTTCGGCCAGGCCGACGCGAGCACCCGTGTCGGGGTGAGCAAGCCAGCACTAGCGGCTACAGCGATGGTGCCTGCTGCCAGAGAGCCTTTAAGAAAAATTCTGCGTTTCATAACTTTTGCCTTCTCTTAATGAATTAATCGGGTTTTCGGATCGTTATCTTTTCCAATTGCCTTAAGGAATCGGACTCAGACCTACACTCAACCAGGTTTGGTCTATCCCTCAGGTCCCCGGAATGTCGCACGCCTAAATTGAAAGCAGCCAATCCACCAGCAGATCGATATCTTCTTCGCTGATCAATTTGTGTTTGCCAAATGGCGGCATCGAGGTCAGGGGATTCTTCTTCGTGGGATCCCAGATCTGGGCTCGAAGATCTTCACGGTTTGGATAACGGGCGGCCATCGCAACTAGCGGAGGTGCGATGTTGCCTCCCGGAGGAAAGCCTTCCGGCCAGGGATTCACCACTGCCTGGTGGCAGGCAAGGCAATTGCCGCCCCTTCGGTTTACCGCAACGCACCAGCCCTTGATGATGTTGTCTCCATCCTTGGCTGCGCCAGCTTTGCATTGTTTTTCAGTGGGCCATTCGCCTGCCTGTACGACCGACGTCACACCGGTCGTTGCGACCAGCGAAACCGCTGCAGCAATTGCCAAAATCGCACGCTTAAACCTGTGCATAGTTATCCTCCGGTTGCCAGCGCCGCGCCGTTCTCCCAAAACAACGCAGTGCTCGTGGTTAGTTATCTGATCACTCAGATAATTTCTGCTAATAATCCATAACCGTCATTTAACCCAATTTTCCGCCTGGTAGCAAGAAAAGGAAACTTAAAGCCTGATTGGTTCTGCTTATCGACGGGTACATTTGTTTTTTATCGGGCCCGGCTTACTTTACTTTCCCCCGGTTTCTCTCAATTTCCTTGATTCGTGCTTCAATACTTGCCTTAAGGTAGGCGCTGTCCGAAATATGCGTTGCCGCGGTCTGCAGGTGACCAAGTGCCTGGTCCAGCTCGTCACGTAAAAAATAATATTCCGCCAATGCCTGAAATGATTGCGCCCATTGATTGCGCTCACCTTCAACCCGGGCAAGAAGTTTATACAGAGCAGCATCCGAAGGTGATCGTCTCAGTGCACTTCGCAGGCGAAGTCGCGCGTCATCCAGTTGACCTGATTTCATGAGTGCGTCTGCCAGATAGTAGGCGACCGGTGCAGAGATATCATTCCTATCCCAGATGGACTCGAGAATCTCTACTGCCTGACCGGCCTTGCCATCCGCCAGCAAAGCCTCCGCGAGAGCAATATCGTAAAGCGTGTATTCGGGATAATCCGCACGCAGCCTGGTGGCGACCTCTACAGCTCCCACATGATCGCCCTGCTGAATCAATGCAAGTGCTAGGCCATAACGCGCGGCTCTTGCTCTTAGCTTATCTACTGAATCTATCTCGTGGAGAAACCCGGCGATGGATCCCTCACCGCCAGGACCTTCGAACATGGCACGAACGCGGGCGTGCGCATGGTAGTAATCGAGTGAGGGGCTGTCCGAAACATCACCATATTGACGCAAGCGACTCTCAACCAGTGCAAGGCGGTTCTGAGTCAACGGATGAGTTCTGAGATACTCCGGCACCTCGGCACTTTGCAACCGATTCTCCTGATCAAGCCTTTTGAGAAAGTCCATCATCGCGCCCGCGGGATAGCCAGCGTCCGTCAGTATCGTGAGGCTCAGTACATCCGCTTCACGCTCGAACTCGCGGTTGTACCGTAACTGATCTGACATTGCCGCACCGGTGGTCGCCGCCATCGCAGCCGCTCCCGCTTGCCCGCCCAACAGAATCGCCGCCAAAATTCCCGCCGTTGTCGGAATCTGCCGACGGCTGGCACGTTCCATCATGCGGGGCAGGTGACGCTGTGCGACATGCCCGAGTTCATGGGCCATCACGGAGGCAAGTTCTGCCTCGGTGTGCGTCGTCGTAATCAGCCCCGTAAAAATGGCAAGCCGACCCCCGGGCCCAGCAAAAGCGTTGACGAGCTTGTTTTCAATGAGGAAAAACCGTAGACGCGCCGTATTCCCTTTTAAACTTGCGGCCAACCGGTGGCCAAGAGCCTCTACATAGCGAACCAGAAGAGGGTCTTCAATAAAAGCCATCTGCTGGCGGGCTGCGGCGATGAACTCGCGGCCCATAGCCTCTTCTTCGGGGAGGATAACGATGGTGGCCTGTAGCGGCGCCAGCAATTCGTCGGACTGGGCGATTGGCGGCAAGGGCAAAAGCCCAAAAAGCGTCGCCAAGGCGGCGCCGAGGAAAAACCGGCGGTAGCTTAATTTAAACTCGGCTACGCTCACACAACGATATTACCAAAGTGAGAAATCACTGCGGTTTGGATTCGTC
>DPVA01000220.1:7006-7504 GCA_003529705.1 Gammaproteobacteria bacterium
AAATCACTGCGGTTTGGATTCGTCCATCCCGCGCTTTAGAATCGCCGGGCTGGTAATCTAACCCTCGGCCGAATCTCACCGTCGTGACTGCCGGATCCAAGCCAACCCAGGAGAAGACGATGCTTCATGACGACAGCCAGGAAGCACTGAAAGCGCGGGAAAAAGAACTGCAGCAACGCTATGAAACTGCTTCCAGAGCAGGTCTGTCCTTGGACATGACCAGGGGTAAACCTGCCCCTGAACAGCTCGATCTCGCGGATCGCCTGCTGACTCTTCCGGGTGCAAAACGGTTTTGCGATCAGGAGAATAACGATTGCCGTAACTACGGTGGTATCGACGGCCTTACAGCAATGAAAAAACTCTTTGCGGATATCCTCGGCTGTCAGCATACAGATGTGATTGTCGGTGGCAACAGCAGCCTCACCATGATGCATGACGCCGTGTCACGGGCGATGCTTTTCGGCGTCCCGGGCGGAGACAAGCCCTGGGGTCAACAGG
>DPVA01000097.1 GCA_003529705.1 Gammaproteobacteria bacterium
TGCGCCGTGGCTGGCGCCCTATGGTCAGAGCGAAATCGTGGGTGATGTCTGGGAACCACTGTTCGGTGAATTCTTTTTCGGAACCGACCAGATCGGTCGCGATATGCTGACGATGCTGATCTATGGTGCCCGCAACATGATCGCACTCGCACTGCTGACGACTGCCTGTGCGTTCGGGCTCGGATCGCTGCTAGGCTTTCTTGCGGCCACCATGGGTGGCTGGGTCGACCAGTTGCTGAGCCGCTTTGTCGATGTTGTGATCTCGATTCCCACTCTGATCTTCGCGTTGATTGTGCTGTCCTCGACCGGTACGTCGATATTGGCCCTGGTCACAGTCATTGCCATCATCTATGCCATGCCGGTCTACCGCATCGCCCGGGCCGTGGCGATGGATATCGAAGTCATGGATTATGTCGAGGCGGCCCGCCTGCGTGGCGAAGGGTTATGGTGGATTATGCGTAGAGAGATTCTGCCGAACGCCCTGACCCCGCTGGCCGCGGAATTTGGCCTGCGTTTTTGCTTTGTGTTTCTCCTGATCAGCGGCCTGAGTTTTCTTGGCCTTGGCCTGCAGCCACCGCTCGCCGATTGGGGCGCTATGGTACGGGACAACGGCGGCGGAATTGCCTGGGGCTTTATGCATCCGTTGGTACCGGCAACCTGTATCGCGCTACTAACCATCGGCATCAACCTGATCGTTGATTCAGCGGTGCAGAAGGCAAGCGGTCTGCGCGAAGACCACTGATCTCCCAGGAGGTCGTTATTCGTCGGGGATAACCTCGGCAAACCCGGGTGTCTGCAATGATTCCCCGGTAGCGTCTTCCATCATCTTGACGACATGCGGGGTCCATGCGTTTCCGCCATAACGCTCGCGTGAGGCCTTAAACATTTGCTCCACTAGCGTAGTCAACTGCAGTGGCACCTCAAGGTTCCGTCCAAGTTCCGTAACAAACCCAAGGTCCTTAAGGCCGAGGTCAGTCGTAAATCCCGTGTTCAGGCTGCCGTTCAGGATAACAGGTGCCCAGTCCTCAAATTCACGACTGCTGCCGGAACTAGCGGTAATGGCTTCATAGCATTTAGTGAGATCGAGTCCACCGCGCTTGGCCAGCATCAGCGCCTCACCCATCGCCACCAGATCGACCAGGCACAGAAGGTTGGTGATGACTTTGATTAAAGAGGCATTGCCGACCTCGCCCATGTAGACAATCTGGCCACTCAGAGCCTCTAGCAGAGATGCATAACGTTTGAATAATGCCTCATCACCCCCTACCAGCAGCGTCATCTCACCTCGTGCCGCGCGGTGCACACCGCCGGTCGCAGGGCACTCGAGTACCCCGATACCCTGCTCTGCAGCCAACTCTGCCAAACGGATCATTTCGTTGACATCCGTCGTGCTCATCTCAATCCAGCAACTGCCCTCATCCATGGCCCTCAGCGCACCATCAGTACCGGTCATCACTTTTATGGACGCCTCGGGTGAGGGTAAACAGGTAATGAGTACGTCGACCTCGCTGGCAGCCTGCGCCACAGAAGCCACGCCCGTCGCCCCGTGGCCATCGAATTTTGCTACCGCCGCAGCATCAAGATCGAAAACCTTTAAGGCGTGACCGGCGCCCAGAACCTGGTGCGCCATTCTTGCGCCCAACATGCCAAGACCAATGAATCCGCACTGCATGAGATACTCCCGCTGAAAGAAACTGAAAAGTACCGGCTATGAGGCATCCGGAAAGAAGGATGAGATGCCCTCACGCCTGACTTGGGGCGCCCGGCATCAAGCCTCTCTTCAGACGTTAAACCGAAAGTGCATGATATCGCCATCGCTCAGGACGTACTCTTTCCCCTCCAGGCGTAACCGGCCCGCCTCGCGGGCACCCGACTCCCCCTGGTGCTGGATAAAATCATCATAAGCTATCGTCTCGGCCCGAATAAAGCCGCGCTCAAAATCAGTATGGATCTCGCCTGCTGCCTGTGGCGCGGTCGCGCCGCAGGCCACAGTCCACGCGCGCACCTCCTTGGGTCCGGCAGTGAAAAATGTCTGCAGACCCAAAAGGGCGTAACCCGCGCGGATCACACGGTCGAGTCCTGAACTTTCAAGCCCGAGATCTTCAAGAAAGCTGGTCCGCTCATCCGCATCAATCTCCGAGATCTCCTGTTCGATCGCGGCACTGACCACAACAACCTGCGCCTGACGCTTCTGCGCCTGGACAGAAAGGTGGGTCACCTGATCATTGCCATTGAGATCTTGCTCGGACACATTAGCGACATAGAGTACGGGTTTGGCCGATAACAGACAAAGTGGTTTGAGCACAGCAAACGCCTCTGGGTCCTGAAGCAGCGCCTGCAGTCCCTGTTCCTGTGAAAGCGCTTCATGTGCCTTTCGCAGGTAATCCAGTTCTTGCAGAATTTTCTTGTCGCCGGTTTTGGCCGCCTTGGCGGTCCGGTCAACAGCACGCTCTGTGGTTTCAAGGTCTGCAAGCGCAAGCTCAGTCTCGATGGTGGCAACATCCGCCAGCGGATCCACCTGGCCTGAAACATGCGTGATGTCATCATCCCGGAAGGCGCGGACCACGTGAATGATGGCATCCACCTCACGGATATGGGCAAGAAACCGGTTGCCGAGACCTTCGCCTTTTG
>DPVA01000203.1 GCA_003529705.1 Gammaproteobacteria bacterium
GCTGCGCAGTGCCGGCTTTCCAAACGGCAAAGCACCGAACAATACGTTGGACTCGATATCGAGGCCAGGGTTTAGCGCCTCAGGATTTAGAAAATCAACTGAAGCGTTTTCCGTCCCCAACTTTTCGCGCAACAGCTTTCGCACTTCAAGCACCTGTGCCTGGAGGGCATCATCGACAATACCCAGACGATGCTGTGCGGGTACCAGTCGGTAGATGAAGGAACGCAGGACCTCCTGATCAGACTCAGGCAATGCTTTGGGGGACTGGTCCGCAAGTGTGGTCAGTCGTCGAAGGATATCCTCGAGGATCAGAAGATCGTCTCCGCTGATCAGGCTGAAGCGCTCAAAAAGATCACTGTCTGGGCTGACCCCTTCAAACACCTCGACCATCGTCTGCGCCACCTTGGTCCCGAGCGCCAGGAAATCGTCGAACAGTCCCACCTGCCGCAGAAGATCCGTAATTAGGGGATTAGAGGGCAACTGCTCGGGTGCAAAGTCGGGGCTCAAGGGGTACCCGAACAAGATGTTCTGGGCCACTGAGATATTGACGTTATATCTCTCGGGATCGAAGGTAGTAACATCAAGACCCTTGTTATGAAACTGCCTGCGCGCCTCTAGAATCTTCCCCTCTGTATCGGCATCCACATGGGTATCGGCAACGCGGGTCGAAAGACCCATCTGATAGACATCCTCTCCGAGGCCAGCGACCTTAAGGATCTGCCGCGACCGGTCGCGAAGATCCTCGCTGTCACGAAAACCGCCTGCCGCAATATCCAGCCAGTCCGCCCCTGAATCATCGGGACTGTTTCCAGAGGCCGTGGCCTCCCGAATCCTATGTTCGGCCGCGGCGTCACGCTCGCTGCCGTCATCGTTGGGTGCATTGAAGAGACCATAATAGAGATTATGGGCAATGGTTCCGCTAAAAATGTAAGGGGCAGAGCCCACCCAACCGATGCGCCTACCGGTGACTGCCTCCGATGCACCCATCCAGTTGAGTTCTCCCATATGGATTTTTCCCGAGGTCGGCCAGATCAGTCTTGCGGCGAGCCCGGAAACGTCACTTTTGCCTGATCCTGCACCACCGACGACGGCGACATGGGAATCCAGAGGAATCGAAAAGGAAACATTACTGACCGTGGTGGCCTCCTCCTCCCCATAACTGACGTTCTGGGCTTTCAGCTCACCTGACAACGGCTCAACAGTATCGGGCGCCTCAAGCAGGGACTTGCGGATCATGTTCTCGGGCTCGAACTGTTCAGCGACCTGCAAATACTTCACTCGGGTATCCTCAAACACTTGATAAAACTTTAGCAGCTCCTTCCAAGGCGGGCCGATGTCCTTATACGCCGCCAACACTGCAACCAGGGCGCCCAAAGATACCTCCCCTTTGATCACAAGATAGCCGCCGATTGAGAAAAAGAAAAAAGGCGTTACCTGTGCCAAAAAGTTGTTCAAGAACTTGATGAAGAATTTCCTTCGGTAAATCTCCTCTCGGATATCAAAAATGCGGCCCAGATTCCCCGAGGTTCTTGCCTGCTCATAGCGCCCGCTGTCATTCGCATGAATGTCAGAAGCTCCCTGAACGGTTTCTCCGATGTGCGTAGCCAGGACCCGCACCGTCTTGACTCGCTGCTTGGAAAGCGCGTTCACCTTGGCCTGAAGTTTCGGAATGAAATACATCTGCGGCGGGTAAAGCGCAATTGACGCCAGGCCCAACCAGATGTCCTGCTGAAAAATAAAGGACAGGTAGGTCAGCAACAAGGCGCCCTGAAAGGCCGGCGCCGCAATCGCGTCACCGATCAAACCACCGAGCGGCTCCGTTTCCGCAGTGATCATGGGAATGATCTCGGCTGGAGGTGTTCTGCGGATCTTCGATGACGGAAAGCGCAGGATTCGGGTATAGAGGTCAAAACGGAACCGGCGCAGCATCCGTTCGCCTAGGACACCCTTGTAGACGTTTAGATAATACTTGAGTCCGCCGGTCGCAACCACGGCCACGAGGAACGCCACGGACAGCAGCATCAGGAAACTGATCTGGGTCACCTCAAATCCCAGTATGGCTTCCGGCAGATTCTGGCCGTCGATCGCCTGGTTGATGATTCGCTTCGGGATATCCAGCGAAATGTACACAAGCGGCATCGTCAGCACCGTCAACAGCAGCAGAAACAGTTGACCGCGGAAAGTGTGCCGAAGCACGTAACGATAGATCGACTTGTCTATCTGCGGGTAATCCACGTTATGGTCATCGCTTGGCGCCGATGATTGGTTTTTCTTGGAATCGTTCATAGTCTGGTTTGCGCTGACAATCCGCCTCTTATAGCATACCCCTGCTTCTTATCGAACCTGTTCGCGGGTTCGCAGTGACCCGGACTCTAAACTATGCCTGTTGCAGTTGTACTCAAAGGCTATCCGAGGCTTTCGGAGACCTTCATTGCGCAGGAAATTCACAGTCTTGAGTGCGCGGGTGTGGATCTTCAGCTGGTTTCTTTACGCCAGCCCACTGATCCCACGACACATCCGATCCACCGCGAGATCAACGCGCCGGTGCTATATCTGCCCGAATACCTTTTGCGAGAACCATTGCGAGTAATCAAAGGCTGGCTCGCGTGCAGGAAACGACCCGGCTACCAGGCAGCCCGCACCCTGTGGATCCGGGATTTGAAGCGGGATTATTCCGCTAATCGGATCAGACGCTTCGGCCAGGCCCTGGTACTGGCGGCGGAAGCCCCGCCATCGACCTCGCTTCTGTATGCGCATTTCATGCACACGCCCGCCTCTGTCGCCCGCTATGCGGCCCTGCTGAACGACGTACCTTGGTCATTCTCTGCCCATGCCAAGGATATCTGGACCACTCCGGAATGGGAGAAACGTGAGAAACTCGCGGACTGCGCCTGGGCCGTCACCTGCACCGACGCGGGCTTTTCACACCTGGAGAAACTTGCCCCATCTGGCACTCATCTGACCCGTCTGTACCACGGGCTGGATACCGCGCGTTTTACTGATATAGGCAGAAAGGAACGTGTCTCCGACGGCAGTACCCCCGAACAATGCATCCGCCTTCTCAGTGTCGGCCGGGCAGTATCGAAAAAGGGTTTCGATATCCTGCTCCAGGCGCTCGCAGCGCTGCCCGATGATTTTCACTGGCGATGGCAGCATGTAGGAGGCGGAGCTGGACTATCGTCACTAAAAAATGTGACCGCAAACCTCAACCTGAATGAAAAGATCTCATGGCTCGGCCCACTTCCACAAGGCGAAGTCCTTTCTCTTTATCGCAACAACGATATTTTTGTGCTACCCAGTCGCGTTGCACCGACTGGCGACCGTGACGGCCTGCCCAACGTGCTAATGGAAGCCGCCAGTCAGCGGCTTGCAATCATCACAACCGATTTGCCCGGTATTGCCGAGTTCATCACGACGGATATCCATGGCCTTCTGGTTCCTCCTGACGATATCAAAGCACTCCGTGATGCGATTCACCAGGCAGGAATCAATCCTCTCATGAGGGCGGCATGGGGAGAAGCGGCATGCCAGCGGGTGACCCGGGAATTTGATCACGCTGATAACATTGCGCCGCTGATTTCCCTGCTCAGGCAGCACCGGGGCATACACTGATGCACGTTGGCTTCTACGCCCCGATGAAACCGCCGAATCACCCCTCTCCCTCGGGGGATAGGACCCTGGCACAACTGCTGATCGAGGCGATGACGCTTGCCGGTCACGAAGTCCGGGTGATGAGTGAATTTCGCTCACTCGATATTTTGGGTAAATCCGATAGCCAGAAAAAGCTGGAGATTCACGGTCGGGAGGAGGTCGACCGTATTCTCAACCAGGCAACCAGTAGCGTCCTGGGGGTGATTGACCTTTGGTTTACCTACCATCTCTTTCACAAGGCCCCGGATTGGCTGGGCCCCGAAATCTCAAAAACGTTGGGCATTCCCTACGTGGTTGCGGAAGCGTCCTACGCGCCCAAACAGCAGAACGGTCCCTGGCAGGCAGGTCTGGTCCAGGTGGAGGCGGCACTCCGCAGCGCCGCCGGTGTGGTCTCACTGAACCCGCGCGACCGCGATTGCCTCCAGCCTTTCCTGGATGTGAAAGTAAGCCAGCTTTCTCTCCTGCCCTTCACCCGGCAGAGCCAATTCGTACTTCAGAAACAAGATATGCTGAAAACACAGTTGGGGCAGAGTCTTGGCATCGATGCCCAAGTCCCCTGGCTAATTGCCGTCGCGATGATGCGCAAAGGAGACAAGGAACGCTCCTTTCGGATGCTGGCGTCTGCACTCGCACAGATTTTGGATCTTGATTGGCAGCTGCTTGTGATTGGCGGTGGCGAGGCGGCGAACTTGGTTAACAAGGCGCTTGCTCCGATTGGCGACGATCGGGTTCGTGTTTTAGGGGTGCTAGAACCCGAAGGGGCCCAACAATATCTCGACGCTTCCGATGTTTTTGCATGGCCGGCAATCAACGAAGCGTTTGGAATGGCCATGTTGGAAGCGCACCGTCATGGGCTGCCGGTAGTCGCAGGGTACACTGATGGGACGGCAACCATCGTCGAAGATATGGTAACCGGGTTCTTGACCGAACCCGAAAATATCGAAGCCTTTGCGCAAGCGGTACGACATCTAATCGAGAATCACGACCTACGAAAAAAAATGGGCCGGGCCGCAAGGCGAAAATTCCTCGATTATCATACCCTGGAAAAAGCGGCTGAGGCGCTCGATCGCTTTTTGCGATCGCTGACGTCTTCATGAGTGACATTCTTTTTATTCGGCATGGCCCCACTGAGTGGAACGAGACCGGTCGAATTCAAGGAAGAACCAATGTGCCGTTGAGTGAGGCCGGACGTGTCGAAGTGGCGTCCTGGGTACTGCCCCTCCCCTATCAGCGATGGCACTGTTTTTCCAGTCCTTTGGTTCGGGCTCGCGATACAGCAGCCCTTCTTCGATTTCCTGAGCCCACAATCATCAATGACCTACAGGAGATGCAGTGGGGAGGATGGGAAGGTCATTCTTTAAAAACACTACGAGAGACTGATCCTGAAGCTTTCGCTCGCAATGAAAATCGCGGTCTCGATTTTCGACCTCCGAACGGCGAGAGTCCACGCGATGTGAGGGACCGACTCGGGCAATGGATTGCATCCCTCTCCGACGACGACCTACCCGCGGTCGTGGTCTGTCATAAGGGTTTGTTGAGGGCGGCTCTTAGCATCGCA
>DPVA01000184.1 GCA_003529705.1 Gammaproteobacteria bacterium
CGGCAACGACTGCGGCAATCTGGAGAGATCGACTTGGCAGTTGGCAGACCGAATAAGAGCCAAGCAGAACGATAACTGGAAGCAGGAAGATCAAACCCCTGGCTTGTGGAGCGGTTCCATAGACAAAGGAAGCGGCAATGGGAACCAGTAGAATCATCGCCGACATCAGCAGGAGGCGTCCGTGTCCCCGAACCGTTCGCCTTGCCATTATGACCGCGCCGCCCAGCGCCGCCAGCGCTAGCGCAATCCCCCCCGACCACCCTCCCGTCACCAGCGACAGAGTCTGCCACGCCAAGCTCAACACGGCAGAAGGATCGGCGTCCAGATCGACACCAAAATGAGCACCTGCTGCCGCCATCTGGGAGCGGATAGGCCAGTACGCGCCGACTATACCGATGAGGGCGATCCCCGAGCTGTACACCAACGGAACCAAGCGCTGACGCCTGGTCGCAACCTCACCGCGCAACGCATCTACGAGGTCCCAGCCACCGGCGGCCAGGACGAACAGTCCGGCACTGGGAACCGTGTAGGCGGCCAGAAAAGCGCAACCGGCCCACCCTCCCCACCACAGGCGAGAGGGGGAAGCTATCCAGGATCGAGCGTGGCCGCCCATGGCCTGCCACAGACAGAGCAACGCCAACACCGATAGCAAAATCATCATGGAATAACCCCGTGCACTCGCCGAATAGCGGATGTGCACGGGCGCCAACGCCATAATCCAGGCGGCCACCGCAGCACCCGTCGCTGACTGCAGCACAACGCGCACCATCACCCACACAGCGGGGATCGCTAGCAGGCCGGAGATGAAGGCCGGAGAGCGCAAGGCTGCCTCCGATTGGCCGAACGCCAGCGATGCGAGGCGCACGAGCATGGAATGGAAAACGTGGTTGTTGGGCACCGGATAGTGAGTAGCGATGGTAGCAAACGACTGCGAGGCGAACGCTTCCCAGGTGTACACTTCGTCGTGATTGAGCGCATCGCCCATGCCCGGTACCCGCAGCACCGCACCGATGACGACTGCCAGCATCAACAACCCGGTATGCCATTTTGGCTCCATCAAAGAATGCCGCCGGAAGGAAGTCTCATTGATTACGGAGCTATAGTCAGTGACGACGTCGCTTGTCCACCCCAGACGTCGCTTGCCCACCCCAACGAAGGGCGATAATGTGGAAGGTCATTAAGAGAAATCCCCGGAGGCAATGGGATGCGAAGACTTGCAACCATCATCTTTAGTTTTCTCTCCGTTCGATCTGATCCTGGCATAATTCTACTCCTATGTAATCATGCCACTTGAGTATCGCCGTTGCTCGTTCCCATATTGTCTTCCTTGCATGGATGAAACGTTTCCCAACCTCCGACGTGAGGCCCTTCTCATATCTATACCCGTTTATTTGTGTGGTCCATAGGAATCGCTCACTTTCACAGCGACTCACCTCTTTGAGAGTACGCAAGCTTTTGAAGCTGCCTGATTAAGAACGATCTTTAGGACATCTCCCACTCGCCCCAGCCGCGCCGTCCAGAATAAAGACAGCCTATGGGATTTCAACAATTGTGCTGGGCGACCGAAACCACCGCTTCCAGATCCAACACGAACGAACCATGCCCTCGAAGCCTGCTTGACCAACTGCCGTCAATGTGCGTTATACGCACTGTCCGTTCACGCTCCCCGTTCTCCAAGTCTTCCTTAGTTCAGAGGTTCTGAAAGAACAGACCCCCTTAGATCATTCCCAATGTGCATCAAACTGGCCGTATACGGCACCTTACGCTGTGGCAACTCTGCCACCGGACGAATAACCGGAACCGCCCTTTTCTATCCAGGGCATCGCACCTTCCCTGCGATGGTTTACCGCCCTGGCAACAGTTTTACAATTGTTGAGTTGCAGAACGTCAGTTTAGAACAACTTTCAAAATATGATGAGTATGAAGGTGTCAGCGCCGGCATTTATCAGCGAGTACAATTACCAGTAAAAATGGACGATGGATCCCATGTGCTGGCCTGGGTATATGTGGCGGGCGAAAAACTGCTTGCCAATGTCAGAGATTTCGAAGAAATCACCGGCGGCGATTGGTTCCACCGCTGATCGCGGCATAGCAGGCCGCGAGATCTTGTGGCACTCTACCGACTTCATATATTGTGAGGCCTACTCTCAAGTGAGCACGTATACCAATCATAATGTGGCTACAATTTGCATCCAGAGTCGTGACCACAATTAACCCGACACAAAGGCAAAATAATAGGGTGTTTATAGATTATAGAATCGATTAAACAAGACAAAACAATCTCAAAACCCCTTAGCGAAAGGTGCTGAAAATATGGCTAAATCGAAATTGGAATACATTTGGCTTGACGGATACGAACCAACCCAGAGCCTCCGCAGCAAAACTAAAATCGTCGAAAATTTCAGCGGTCAGCTAACCGATGCCCCAATCTGGTCCTTCGATGGTTCATCGACTCAACAAGCCGAGGGACATGCTTCCGATTGCCAACTTAAACCCGTAGCCGTTTTCCCCGACCCCGACCGCTTTGGCGGAAACGGCTGGCTTGTTATGTCGGAAGTCCTAAACGCTGACGGCACCCCACATTCGTCCAATGGTCGCGCCACCATTGATCAGGACGATGAAGATTTTTGGTTCGGATTTGAGCAAGAATATACCCTTATAGATCCCGACACCGACCTACCACTCGGGTTTCCCAAAGGCGGCTTTCCCGAACCCCAGGGCCCGTTCTACACTTCCGTGGGCACACGCAACGCGCATGGCCGTGCGTTGGTGGACGAACATCTGCACCTGTGTTTGGAAGCCGGCCTCAACGTGGAAGGCATAAATTCGGAAGTCATGATGGGTCAGTGGGAATATCAAATCTTCGCGAAAGGTGCCAGGCGCTCAGGTGACGAAATTTGGGTCGCCCGCTACCTTCTTGAACGCGCGGGGGAAAAATATGGTGTCGCAATCGACTTGCACCCCAAACCCATCAAAGGCGATTGGAATGGCTCCGGCATGCACGCCAACTTTTCAAATGGGGTCATGCGAGAAGCAGGTAACGAGGAGACTTTCACCAAGATTTGCGAAGCGTTCGGGCAGAACATCCAAGGTCACATTGATGTCTACGGCGCCGACAATGATCAACGGCTCACCGGTCTCCACGAAACACAATCCATCGACAAATTTAGCTTCGCGGTTTTCGATCGCGGCGCCTCGATTCGGATTCCTATCGCGACCAAGCAAGATGGGTGGAAGGGGCGACTCGAAGACCGTCGCCCTGCATCCAATGCTGATCCCTATAAAGTCGCTGCGGTCATTATCCGCACCACTAAGAAAGCGTTAGCTTGAGTCTACGTGGTCCCTGTGCCGACACTGACGCAGGGACCACGTATAGCAACAGAACAGTGCAGAAAATATTGATGGGGCCTTCCTGCCATTACGCCAAGAAGGTCTCGCACCGCAGTAGGCTAGTTTGAGCCGTGTCTGACCTGCCCCCATCTATGT
>DPVA01000076.1 GCA_003529705.1 Gammaproteobacteria bacterium
TACAGAGACCGTAATGGTCTGCCTGGTAACCGAGAGCGCCAGCGTTATCGGGCCGGGGTTCTGGAGGGCTTTCATAGCAAACTGCGGGAGCAGGAAGAGCAAATATCCAGCGAAGAGACTCTGGTCTGGAAGGGAGATAGCAAGCTTCAAACCTACTGTCGCTATATCAATCCGAGGATTCGCACACGCTATGGATCCGGCGTAACCGATAGTGCCGCATATCGAGATGGTTTAGAAGAAGGTCGCCGGGTGCAGATCCATCGTCCAGTGGAATCTAAAGCGGGTTTCGGAGGGTATCTCCGAGGTGCGTAGCAGCGTTTTTTTTGCCGTGCTGAATTTAGGGCTGATGGTCACCGCTGCAGGGGGGCAATTTGCCAGCTTCGGCAAGAATAAGGTTCAATACGCCGAGTTTGAATGGCAGAAGATGGAGTCGGAGCACTTCGATATCTATTTCTTTGCCGAAGAAGAAAAATTAGCAACTTACGCCGCCCAGATGGCTGAGCGCCACTTCGCAGATCTGGAAAAGAAATTTGCCCACACCGTCCAACGGCGCGTTCCACTGGTCGTCTATTCTTCGCATATCTATTTCGAACAGACCAATATTATCCCCAATTTGTTGCCCGAGGGCGTCGCAGGTTTCACCGAATACCTCAAGGGGCGAGTGGCGATGCCGCTCAGCGGCTCTTTCCCCGACTTTGAACGGGTGCTCCATCACGAATTGGTTCACGTTTTCACCTTCGACAGGATTGCCCGAGTTCTCGAGCAGCATGGGGTTTTGGACTTTCGTCCGGCTCCGCTGTGGTTTTCGGAAGGGCTAGCCGAATACTGGTCGAGCGGGTGGGCCAGTTTTGGCGATATGGTCATTCGCGATGCACTCTTCGCTCGGCGATTGGCTTCGATCGCTCAGATGTACTATATCAACGGCACTTATCAGATGTACAAGGAAGGTGAATCGATCTGTCATTTTATGGCTGATCGGTACGGTTTGGACGTTTTTGAGCAACTCTTTGCAAATTGGTGGCGCGGAGAGACTTTTGCCGAGATTTTCTGGATCACTACGGGCGAGACACTCGATTCCTTCGATAAGGCCTGGCAATATCATCTGCGCAAGCACTACCTGCCCGATATTGCCGGGAGTGATCCGCCGTCAGAGATTGCCACTGCCCGAACTAAATTCGGCTTCAATGTCAAACCAGCGGTTGCTCCAGGAGATAGCCTCTCTTTTTACCATTTTCGCAACGATCAGGGCTATACCCAGATCGTTCGTTCGCAAATCGACAGCGACGAGACGACTACGGTAGTCGAAGGTGAGCGCTTGCCGGTTTTCGAGTCATTGCATCCCCTTTCGACGCGGCCGGCTCTATCTCCCGATGGCCAGCTGCTGGCTTTTGCGGCCAAGAGCCGGGGCCGGGATCACCTTTATATCTGGGACATCGGGCAGGAGAGCTTGATGCGGGATCTATCCTTTGCGGAAATCGTCGCAATAGAATCTCCGTCTTTCGCTCCGAACGGGAGAGAACTGGTTTTTTCCGGTAGTGACAAGGGAGGATTGACCGATCTCTATGTGGTCGATCTGGAGGATGCCAAGCCGAGGGCTTTGAGTCGGGATCTGTACCATGATCGCCAGCCCGACTGGTCGCCCGATGGCAAGCGGATCGTCTTCAGTTCGGACCGTTGGGTTGGAGGTCGTCAGGGGCTCTACAATCTATTTCTTTACGATTTGGAAAGAGAACAGATTCTGACCTTGAGTCGCGGTGAACACAACGATGTCCAACCACGCTGGAGCGACGATAGCACGGAGATCGTTTTTAGCTCTGATCGCGATACGATGTACAATATATACTCAGTGCGATTGGAGGATGGTCCGGAAGGTGAACGGGCCGCTACCAGACGCCTGACCCGGGTGTTGACCGGGGCATTTGATCCAGTGTTGATGCCGGGGGGGAAACGCCTGCTTTTTTCAGGTTATCAAAGCGGAGGTTTCCAAATATACGATTTGGATTTGGCGTTGAATGACAGTTCCGAAGTGGCTTGGCAACCCATCGAAAAGGCCCCTGCGGAGCCGTGGTCTTTAGAGGGTTTATCGAGTGAGAGCCGTATCGCCCGTAGACCTTATGAGCGTAAAATGGGTCTCGATATCGCTCAGAGCCAGATTTCTCAGGATCCGGAATTCGGCACTTCAGGTGGAATTCAGGTGGCTCTGAGTGACGTATTGGGCAACGACCAGTACTATTTCGTCCTCTCCCATATCGCCGGCAGTCGTACCGGTTTCTTTGATGGGCTCAATGTTTCCTTGTCGCGCTTGCATTTGGGACAGCGACTCAATGTGGTCTGGGGTCTGTTCCGGCTCAATGATCGGTTTTCCAGTCGCTTTGGCCGTTTCGTGCGAGAGAAGCGCAGCGGAATCCATATTGGGTTGAGCTATCCTTTTTCCCGTCATGACCGGATCGATACCCGACTGTCTTTGCGTCGCACCGAGATTGATCGACAATTCGAGGGGAGAAAACTCTCGGGGTGGCTGGCAAACAACTTCGTTAGCTATACCCACGACAGCAGCATCTGGATTCCAACTGGGCCGGTGGAAGGGAAACGCTACAGTGTTGGACTGAGTCAGGCGGTAGACTTCAAAAGTTCGCGGCGATTCAACATCACGCTTTTCGGTGATTACCGGCACTATTTCCGGCTGTCCAAGCGCATTGCTTTGGCGATGCGCTTTATGGGGCGAAGATCAACCGGTGCGGTGGCGGAGTTTTTTTCTCTGGG
>DPVA01000158.1 GCA_003529705.1 Gammaproteobacteria bacterium
GAGCGCCTGTGCGACCGGCGCCGATTCGATCAGATCAGCCAGCGCCGCGAGGTCTTCCGCAGAAATCTCGGTCTCACCCATCTCTCCGGTATCCAGACCTGTTGCTTCGGCTGCCGCCTCATCGGGGCTCTCGGACGCTTCGCCTTCACCGGGCGCAAACACTTCTTCGAGTTCCTGTCGGGTATCGACCTCTACCTCTTTCAGAATATCACTGGTGACCAAACCCTCAGCAATTTCGCGAAGCGCAATCACCGTATGCTTGTCCCGATCCTCAGGCACCAGCGGATCGTGACCCAGTTGTAACTGCCGCGTACGCCGAGCAGCAACCAGCACCAACTCAAAGCGGTTGTCGACGTTTTCGAGGCAATCCTCGACAGTAATTCTTGCCATCGGTATTCTCCAAAAAACCATGCAGCCCCAGAGTAATCCCGGCAGGGATCGGGGCAATCGGATGAGTCCTGCGGAACCTTAAGGTCCTCGTTAAAGCCCAATCTTCACAAGGATCGCTAAAGGTTTGCTGTCTCAGATGTTTTTAGTCTAACGTTTTTTGCACAATCTACAAGCGCCCCAACATTGAAGTCCTGTCCGGATAGGGGAGGTTCACCACGGCAGACCAGGGCCTCGAGTTCGGCCAGTGCCGCATCAAAGTTGGTATTGATCAGAATATGGTCATATTCGGCAAAATGGTCCATTTCGCTCGCCGCCTCTGAAAGACGCGCTGTAATCTCTTCAGGGGTATCCCGCCCGCGATCCACCAGTCGCTGGAACAGGATCTCTACCGACGGCGGCAGGATATATACGCTGACTGCAGCGGGAAAGGCCCTGCGGACCTGTCGCGCTCCCTGCCAGTCGATATCGAGGACAACGCTGCAATCCTGGGCAATGGCCTGCTCGACGGCTTTGCGCGAGGTTCCGTAGCAATGGTCGAAGACCCTGGCATGCTCGAGAAACCCGTCGTCTTTAACCATCTGTTCAAATTCCGTGGCATCAACGAAAAAATAGTCCACACCATTGGTTTCGCCCATGCGCTGAGGGCGCGTGGTGTGAGAAACCGAGGTGACAATATCCTCTGTACGGTCAACCAGGGCGCGGGCGAGGCTACTTTTTCCCCCACCTGACGGGGCTGACAGAATATAGAGCGTTGGATTTCGGGCAGGCGTTTCTTCACTCAATGTTCTGCACCTGCTCGCGCATCTGCTCAATCAGCACCTTTAGGTTGATAGAGGCATTGGTCTGTTCGGGATGTGCTGACTTCGATCCTAGGGTGTTGGCTTCCCGGTTCAGCTCCTGCATCAGAAAGTCCAGTCGGCGGCCGATTGGCTCGTTTTGTTGAAGCGCCTGCTCAACTTCCTGAAGGTGCATCTTCAGTCGATCAACCTCCTCACTGACTTCGCTTTTCGCCAGCAGCAGGACCACCTCCTGCTCCAACCGCTCGGGATCTACCTGCGCGGTCATCTCAGCAAGCCGTTGTTCTAGGCGCTCCCGGTGCGAGGCGCCGATCTCCGGCAACGCTGCCGCAAGGGCGCAGATCGTGTCCGAGGCAGCGTTGACACGCTCCTCAAGCATTTGCGCGAGCGCAAGACCTTCCCGTTCGCGCGAGTCCGACAACTGTCCCAGGCACGTTTTTAGTAGATTCCTAGCCGCCGCAGCGAGTGCCTGCTCATCCACCCCGGGTGTCGACATCACGCCCGGCCATTTTAGTACGTCACTAACCCGCAGTGGCTGCGCCTCGGGCACGATGCTGCGTACAGTTTGAGACCAGGCGGCCAGTTCACCGATCATGCCGGTGTCCATTCTGGGCGGGCCTGACCCCGCGGCAGGCGGAACATACCGAAGCCACCCGTCTACACGGCCTCGGCTCACCGATTCCGCAATGGCATCGCGAAAAATACCCTCATGGAAACGAAGCTCTTCTGGGAGGCGCATGGCCACCTCGCGGAAACGATGGTTCACCGAACGCAATTCCCAGGTCAGGTCTCCCAATGGAGTCTGGGACGCGCAACGGGCGAAAGCCGTCATGCTTTTGGGCAAGTGGAATCTCCAGTGTTTGGGCCGGCGGCGAGCAATTCTCAGCCGGGGCTGCATCAAATTCAGGCAAGAAACTATACTGTATTCCCAATCACCGGAGTTTTCCGTTCTCCCGCACCCACCCATCACCTATCATGGCCAGCAGACTTCCCCTCCAGACCGGTTATGTACTTAAGGGCTATACGGTGGGAGAGGTCCTCGGCGGTGGCGGGTTTAGCCTGGTGTATCTCGCCAGCAATGAACTCGACCGACACAAATTCGTTATCAAGGAGTACTGTCCCCAAGACCTTGTCGCACGTAAACCTGATGGTTCTCTTGAGCCAGATGCACCACTATCGCAGACGCCGTTTCGCAACGGTCTCGAGAAATTCCGTTTTGAGGCCGAGCGGATGAGTGCCGTACGTCATCCCAATGTCATCAGCGTTGCCGAATACTTCGAGGCGAACAACACGCTGTACATGGTAATGACACATGAAGAAGGCCGCGACTTGCGCTGGTTCATTAACAAACTCGCCGGTGATCTTGACTGGGACTTTCTACAGCAGGTATTTCCACCCATCGGTGATGGACTCTGGCGTATGCACCAGCAGGGAGTGGTTCACCTCGACGTCAAACCGGCTAACGTACTGCTTCGGACCAGCGGTCAACCCTTGCTGCTGGATTTCGGCGCGGCCCAAACTATGGATAACAACGACCGGTTCGGATCCTTCCAGACTCTGACCCATGGCTTTGCCCCACCCGAGCAGTATCTCGATGGCACGCTTGGGCCCTGGACCGACATTTACGGTCTGGCCGCAACCATCTATAACTGCATTACCGGCAACTCACCGCCACCCGCCCTCAAACGACGTGACGGGGCATCCCTCGAGAAACTGACCGTCTCACGCTCAGGCGCCTATCCCTATACCTTGTTAAAGGCCGTTGAAGATGCGCTGTCGCTCGAGCAGGGTCAACGTCCTCACGATATGCATGCTTTCCTGTCGCTCGCTTTCGGCGCTTCATCGCACACGCCGGTTCAATCCTGATTTGTACTGACGTCGTTAGTCACCACAACGCATCGCCGAACTAATCCGCGGTTTGCCTCGATTGCGAAGAGTGCTACAGTCTGGCTTTGTGGTCTTACCAGATAACCAAGATTTATGGCTCGTGAACGCGTCTGCGATTCTGTCGTCCGGCAAATAGAGGGGCTCATCCTCGAGGGCGCCCTGAAACCCGGTGACCGCCTGCCGGCCGAACGCAAGTTCGCGGCACAGCTTGGTGTTTCCCGCCCGTCACTGCGCGAGGGTCTGCAGATTCTTTCAGCCCGAGGCTTATTGGTTACCCGGCGGGGCGGGGCAACAGAAGTGACCGAAAGCCTGAATCCCGCGCTAGAGAATCCTCTGCTCGAGCTGATCAGCGCATCACCTGACGCACAGGAAGATGTCATGGAGTTGCGTCATGCCATCGAGTCGATGGCGGCTTACCACGCGGCGGCGCGACGGACGCAGACCGATATCGAACTGCTGCGATCGGCATACAAGCGAATGATTGCTTCCCATGGCGAAGGCGATGCCGTTATCGAAGCCAAGGCCGATGCGGACTTCCATCTTGCGATCGGCGAGGCCTCCCATAACGTGGTACTGGTGCACGTCATGCGCAGCCTCTTCTCACTGCTGCGCCGAAGTATCCACTACAACCTGGAGAACCTGTACCAGCGGCCTGATAACTTCAAGCACCTGAGAGACCAGCACTACCATCTTATGAACGCCATCATTGACGGTGATCCAGAGGCGGCTAAAGCCGCCTCAGATGAGCACATCAGTTACGTTGAGCGAACTCTTCAGGACTTGAATATCCACCGAAGACGGGAGGCCCGAGCACACCGGCGTGCTACCGGCCTCAATCTTTCCTGAAAGGGAAAGAGCCAAAAATCTCTCCATAAAATGCCTTGGCAGCACTGCCCGCTGACTTAAACACCCATGCGAAGAACACTGACGCTGTTATTCATACTGTCAGGGACATGGCTCTTGCTGTCGGGGCACACCAGTCCGCTGATGATATCGCTCGGATTATTATCGGTCGGGGCAGTCGTCGCTTGTACGTTCCGGCTTGAGTTGCTCGATGACGAGGGCGTGCCAGTGCACCTGCTGCCCGGTCTTATCCGCTACGTCCCGTGGCTCATTGTGCAGGTGATCCGCTCCAACTTGGATGTGGCGCGCCGGATCGTGAGTCCGAAACTGCCAATCCACCCTTCGGTGATTTACGTGGAGGCCTCGCGTCACACCGAGGTTGGGCGGGTCACTTACGCCAACTCCATAACCCTCACGCCGGGCACAATCTCTCTGGATGTGTCGGCTGAAACCATCGAAGTCCATGCATTGACCGAAGATGCGGCAAATGACCTGATATCCGGTGAGATGTCGCACCGGGTGCACCGGGCGGAGGGAGCATGACGCTGACCATCACACTAATTGCACTACTTGTTACCATGGCATTGGCGTTGATCCGAGCGATCAAGGGCCCAACCGTTTACGACCGGATTCTCGCGTCCAATGCGCTCGGGACCAAGACGGTGCTGATGATCGCGGTACTCGGTTTTGTGGTGGGCGATCCTGAACTCTATATTGACATTGCACTGATGTATGTCCTGATTGGTTTTATCGGCACAGTTGCCGTGCTTAAGGTTTCCGAGTTCGGCAATCTCGGCCAACCCCAGTCACGCACCGATCCGGAGGACACGTGAGCGGCGTCCTCGATGTTCTGAGCGTGGTACTGCTGGCGATCGGAACGCTTTTTACCCTGATTGGCGGGATCGGGCTTTTGCGCCTGCCCGATGTCTTCACTCGCTTGCACGGTGCCAGTGTCACCGACACGCTTGGTGCCGGCGCCATCCTGCTCGGGCTTGCATTGGCTGCGGGCTGGAGCCTACTCATGGGGAAGATTATTGCGTTGCTGCTGATAATGGCGCTGCTTAGCCCCTCAACCGCGCATGCCCTTGCGCGCGCAGCGATACATGGTATCCGCAAGCCTTGGCTGGATGAGGCACAAAAGTAAGTGCTGATCGAGACTGTCAACATCGTCCTTTTGGCGCTGCTCGCGGTGACAGCGATTGCTGCAGTGCGGCTACATGATCTTTTTGCCGTAGCGATGATGTTCAGCATTTACAGCTTGCTTGCCGCCGCCATGTTCGTTCTGCTTGACGCTGTAGACGTTGCGTTTACCGAAGCCGCCGTCGGGGTAGGTATCTCAACCGTGCTGATGCTCGGCACGATTGGGCTGGTAGGACGACATGAACAGCCTTCAACCCGTCGTTCTTTGTTGCCGTTGGCGGTCGTTATCGCGACCGGGGCGGCACTTATTTATGGCACGCTGGACATGCCCTTCTTTGGCGACCCGACTGCCCCGGTGCATCAGCATGTGGCGCCGTTCTATATCACGGGGTCGCCCAGTCAGACTGGTGTGCCCAACGTCGTCACCAGTATCCTGGCGAGTTATCGTGGCTACGATACGCTCGGCGAACTGGCAGTGATCTTTACCGCAGGCGTGGGCGTACTCGCCCTGCTGGGCCTGCGCCGGCGCAAACGCCCCGGAAAAGAAGAGACCACAAAATGATTGATAATCCGGTTCTGCGCATCGTTGCCAAAATTATCATTCCGATGATCCTGCTGTTTGCGCTTTATGTTCAGTTTCACGGTGATTTCGGACCGGGCGGAGGCTTTCAGGCCGGTGTGATCTTTGCCGCCGGCTTTATTCTCTATGGTCTTGTTTTCGGCACCGAAGCGCTGCGTAGCGCCGTGCCGCCCGGAGCGCTTCGCCTGCTCACGGCCTTCGGCCTGCTGCTTTTCGCCGGGGTAGGCGCGGTCACAATGCTGGCAGGTTCGGACTACCTTGCCTACAACGTACTCTCGCAGGATCCCGTTGCGGGACAACACCTTGGCATCCTGATTGTCGAATTTGGCGTAGGCGTTACGGTAAGCGCGGTAATGATCACTATCTTTCTTGCCTTCGCTGGACGTAACGATCCATGACGATCGCCGGCCTGTACAACTACTGGATCGTCATCCTGCTGATGATGACCGGTTTTTATGTCGTGATTTCAAGCGGAAATCTGGTGAAGAAGATCATCGGCCTGAACCTCTTCCAGGCTTCGGTATTCATCCTCTACATCAGCGTTGGGAAAATGGCGGACGGGCGTGTCCCGATCCTTCAGGAAGGGGTCAGCGACTACTCCAACCCCCTGCCCCATGTGCTTATCCTGACGGCGATTGTGGTGGGCGTCTCGACTACCGCACTGGGGCTCGCACTGGTCGTCAGGATACGTGAAGC
>DPVA01000077.1:0-431 GCA_003529705.1 Gammaproteobacteria bacterium
TTCTCGTACTTTCCACCTTTTAAGTAATAATACAGCCCCTTCTCAAAAACAGTGATGTTCGGAAGGCGCAGAGGCGTCCAAACGTCGCGCGAACGGGGTGACCATTTGACCAAGTCAACAGATATATCACCGCAAGCCCTGCTTGATGCAACACGGGTTTTTGAGGAACGCATTCCCTTTAACCGGGTCCTGGGGCTTCGGATCGAGCGCCTGGGTGAGTCTGATGTGGTCGTGCGTTTCGATATGCGGGATGAGTTGATAGGGAACTTTACCCGTGGCAACCTTCACGGCGGTGTGATTTCCAGCGTACTCGACGTCGTCGGTGGATTGGTTGCGTTTATTGCTTTGCTTAAACGCGAGGGAGTGCAGTCGCTTGAAGACGAGGCTGACAAGTTCTCAAGGTTAGGGACTATAGATCTTCGGGTAGATTA
>DPVA01000077.1:757-970 GCA_003529705.1 Gammaproteobacteria bacterium
CTTCGGCCAGGCCTTGGCGAGACCTTTTCTGCCAAGGGATTTGTGCTGCGGGCGGGTCGCAAAGTAGCAGTTACCCGCATGGAATTGCACAACGGCAAGGACTCTCTCATTGCGGTCGGAACTGGCGCTTACAGCATATCGTGAGCGGTTAGCCCAAATACTATCTTTAAGGCGATAATATAGCGGTTCTTGGCAGTTAGAGAGGTTGTCTTA
>DPVA01000077.1:1299-3186 GCA_003529705.1 Gammaproteobacteria bacterium
TATGGCGGACACGCCACCTCCCGAGACGTCGAACTTTTCACCGGGAGAACAGCTGCGTAAAGCGCGCCAGGGGTACCGCTGGTCGGTGGAGGACGTTGCGGCAAACCTGAACCTCACGGCCGACGTGGTCCGTGCACTCGAGTCGGGTGATCGCGCATCACTCCCGGAGGCCATCTTTGTGAGAGGTTATCTGAGGGCGTATGCCCGGCTCATGGAGATCGACGAAACGGCGGTGTTGACCGACACCGAGGGTTCCGGAGGGGAAAGCATTGGCTCGGTCGTGCCAATTCTCGGGAAAGAAGCCTTCAAGGATAAAAAGGGTCGGCAGTGGCTAAAATTTTCGACGCCGCAGAAGAAAAGTTGGCGCAAGACGTTGCTGGTGTCGGCGTTGGTTCTCGTAGGCATCCTTGTCGCCTGGTGGTTTAGCGGGCTGCTGCCAACATTTCAACAGCTAAACATTAATTCCGCCGACAAGTCGGAGGCATCCGGTGTGATCGCGATTCCCCTGAATACCGAGAACTGAGCAGAGATCTTAAAGCTTAAATCGTGCTAGCGTTTACCTCTCAGAGGCCCTCACCGATTATTCAGAATCGTCTGCATCAGCGACGAGTCAATATTGCCGCCGCTGATGATGATGCCTGCACGGCCTTGAGTTTTGATGACGCCGCTCAGTAGTGCGGCCAGTCCCAGAGCGCCCGACGGTTCAACCACGATCCGTGCGTCTTCAAACAAGACCCGGGTTGCCTCAATGATGGCCTGTTCCGAAACACTGACCATATCGTGTACCCGCTGGCGGATGATCTCGAAGGTCAATTCCCCGAGGGACTCCGTCCGAGTACCGTCGGCGATAGTTTGAGGATTCTCTATTCTTTCTATCCGGCCGTTGCGAAATGATCGAACCGCATCATCGGCATTCTCGGGCTCTACGCCAATCACTTTGCAACCTGGCGCAAGTGCATGAGCGCTTAAGGCAGTGCCGCTCAAGAGGCCGCCGCCGCCGCATGGCACGAGCAGGAGATCTAGGGGGCCGGACTGTTGCAGCAGCTCCATGGCAGCAGTACCTTGGCCGGCAATAATGTGCGGGTGGTCAAAGGGGGGAATCAGCAGGTATCCCTTCTCTGAAATAAGGTTTTGGCACAACACTTCTCGTTTGGTTTCTGCAGGATCGTAGGTCACTACCCGTGTTGCATATCGCTTGGTGCCTGCGAGTTTCGTGGCCGGAGCATTTTCCGGCATAACGATTGTGGTTTCGATACCCAGGAGATTTCCGGCCAGAGCAACCGCTTGGGCATGGTTACCAGAGGAGTGTGTGATGACGCCCGTACGCCGATCGTTCTCGCTTAGCTGACTGATTGCGTTCCAGGCGCCCCGAAATTTGAAAGCGTTTATACGCTGCAGGTTCTCACATTTAAAAATAACCTCTGCACCGACTTTTTGATCGATTGGGGTCCCGACAAGTGTTGGTGTCTTGTGCGCCACGCCCTCCAGCCGTTGGGCAGCTGAAAGCACATGTTCGTAAGTGGGTAAGGACATAAGTAAAGCAGACTCAAGTTATCGGTTTGGGCATCATATTGATTTGGATCAATCCTATACGACGTGCCGCCTACCGATCAGTTACCGGTACAATCGTCTAAAAGCCAACGATTTGTCAACATGAGTACTGCCTCATTGAAACCCCTTGAAATAGAGACCGGTGCTGCGCCGGTATTCTCGATTATCTGGCTGCACGGATTGGGCGCAGACTGTCACGATTTTCAAGACCTGCCAAATATGCTCGATCTGCCCTCGGCTCTGCCGATTCGATTTATCCTCCCGAATGCACCTGAACGACCAATAACGCTTAACGGCGGTATGGTTATGCGCGGCTGGTATGACCTGACCGGCATG
>DPVA01000077.1:3498-3881 GCA_003529705.1 Gammaproteobacteria bacterium
CCTGACCGGCATGGAAATCGTCAAACAGGAGGATGCAGCCGGGCTTGCCGAGGCGGTTAAGATTGTTGAATCGTTAGTGATCCGGGAAGTCGAACGCGGTGTGCCCCGGTCACAAATTGTGGTCGGTGGTTTTTCTCAGGGTGGGGCGGTTGCGTTGCATTATGGCTTTCGCTGTGATGAGCCCCTGGCAGGGATCGTCGGGCTTTCAACCTACTTACCGCTTTCGGGAGAATTTCCTGGCGCCGCAGCAAAAGGAGCGATCCAGACACCTGTCTTCCTTGCGCACGGAATTTTTGACCCGGTGCTAATGCTGGCACTCGGTGAGAGCAGTCGGCAGGTTCTTCAAGACAGTGGATGTGATGTCTCCTGGCACACCTATCCCA
>DPVA01000134.1 GCA_003529705.1 Gammaproteobacteria bacterium
CAGCTCCTTCAATCAATCCTGGAATATCTGCGACCACGAAACCCGCGCCGGGCGCGACATCCACGACGCCGAGGTGGGGATATAACGTCGTAAACGGATAGTCCGCAATCTTAGGTTTGGCTGCCGAGATTCTTGAGAGCAACGTAGATTTCCCCGCGTTGGGCAGACCGAGAAATCCAACATCCGCAAGCACCTGCAGTTCCAGGCGAACCGACAGGCGATCACCTTCAGCCCCGGGGATGGTTCTCCTCGGTGCCTGGTTTACCGACGACTTGAACCGGGCATTGCCCAACCCGCCTTGGCCTCCCGCGGCAACAGTGAACTCCTGGTTGTGCGTATCCAGGTCCACGAGCAACTCTTGCGTTTGTTCGGAAAACACCAGAGTACCTGCAGGCACCCGAATCACACAATCACCGCCAGCGGCCCCTGTTCGGTTGCGCCCCGCCCCACCGGAGCCGTTTTCTGCCGAAAATTTTCGGGTATATCGAAAATCAGCGAGGGTGTTGAGCTCGGAGGTCGCTCGAAGGATAACGTCACCCCCGCGACCACCGTCTCCCCCGTCCGGCCCACCTTTGGGAACAAACTTTTCGCGGCGGAAACTGAGGCAGCCGTGACCCCCGTGCCCTGCTTGTAGTGAAATAACGGCCTCATCAACAAATTTCATCTGACACCCTCCACCCGCAAAAAACCCCGCTCGGTTGGCGGGGCCTTCTGCAAACCGTGGAGTCTGCGGTTAACTCGCTGTGAGCACGCTGACGGTTCGCCGACTCTTGGGGCCTTTGATGTCGAACTGCACCTTGCCTTCCGCAAGCGCAAACAATGTATGGTCCCTGCCAAGACCTACGTTCGCGCCAGGATGAAAAGCAGTCCCCCGCTGGCGGACCAAGATATTTCCGGCACGCACGACTTCTCCAGCGTACCGCTTCACCCCAAGACGTTTGGATTCTGAGTCCCGGCCGTTTCGAGAACTGCCGCCTGCTTTTTTATGTGCCATTTGCGTTACCTCCGGCGTCCTGCCGGGTTATTGAGTGATGGCCGTTACGCGCAATTGTGTGAATGACTGACGGTGGCCCTGAGTGCGCCGATACTTCTTCCGGCGCTTCATTTTAAAAACACGGATTTTCTTGTCACGCCCATGCGCGAGAATTTCCGCCTTGACGCACGCACCAACAATGGTTGGGCTACCGACAGAGACCTGCTCGCCATCCCCAACCATCAGCACTTGGTTCAAATCGACAACGTTGCCGGGCTCGCCGGACAGTTTTTCGACCCTGACACTGTCTCCCACGCTGAGCCGATACTGCTTACCCCCTGTTCGAACCACTGCGTACATGTTTCTGTTCCGGAATTTCTGTCCCCGAATCAATCCTTTAGGATTGCAAGAACGGGATGAGTCAAGACTTTGAAGGGCGCGAATTTTATGCGAAACCGCGTTTTTGGTCAACGGAATGTGCCGAAACCCAGGTGGCACGCGCTATTATTGGATTATGGGAACATTATCTTCAATTTCCAGCAACCACTTAACCGGTCAAAAAACGGAGGAACTGCTCGACGCCGTCAATGCGTTAATCGCCGAGGATATGGCTGCCGTTGATCATCATATCCAGACCGAACTCAAGTCCGACGTGGCCCTGATCGAACAGATCGGCCACTACATCGTAGGGGCTGGGGGCAAGAGGCTGCGGCCCGTAACACTGCTCTTAGCGGCTCACGCCCTAGGATATAGGGGCACGGCGCATATTGATCTTGCGGCCGTAATTGAGTTTATCCATACCGCAACGTTACTTCATGATGATGTTGTCGATGAGTCTGAACTCCGACGAGGTCGGGAGACTGCAAACGGTCTATGGGGCAATGCGGCTTCCGTTCTGGTCGGAGACTTCCTGTATTCCCGTGCATTTCAGATGATGGTCGCGGTCGGCAACCCAAGAGTAATGGATATCATGGCTCAGACCACCAACGCAATTGCCCAAGGCGAGGTCATGCAGTTGATCAATAGTCACGATCCCGCAACCGGCGAAGCGGCGTATCTAGAAACCATCACTCGAAAAACCGCTCAACTTTTTGACTCCGCTGCACGCTTAGGCGCGGTTTTGGCCGAGGCAAGTCCCGCTGGTGAACGAGTACTTGGCGAGTTTGGCTTGAACCTGGGAATCGCGTTCCAAATGGTGGATGATGCACTTGATTATTCGGCGGACGCAAAACAGATGGGAAAAAATGCTGGCGACGACCTTTCTGAAGGAAAAATCACCCTCCCCTTGATCTATGCATTGCAGCGATGCAGTTCTGCTGAGCAAAAAATCATTGGAGATGCCGTAGAGAGCGGAGATCGGAATGCTTTCCCCAAGATTCGCCGCATTATTGAATCTACCGGGGCGCTTGCGTACACTTGCGCCCGGGCTCAAGAGCACGCGGTCGTAGCCCGCCAGTCGTTGGAAGCGGTGCCGGCTTCTAGCTACCGCTCCGCGCTTGCCCAACTCGCGGATTTTTCCGTTGCCCGAACTTTCTAGCGCGAACAGATTTCCAAAAGGTTTTAAGTCGGGGTGTAGCTCAGCCTGGT
>DPVA01000192.1:0-154 GCA_003529705.1 Gammaproteobacteria bacterium
GTGGTTCCGCTGGGCAGCCATGTTTACCTTCCTGAGCGGCCTACTGCTGCTCGGCTACATCCTCCACATGCGTCTCAGCCTAGGTATTACCCTAGGCGCACTGATGGGTACGCTGATGATGCTTAATGTTTGGCTGATCATCTGGCCCAACCAG
>DPVA01000192.1:461-860 GCA_003529705.1 Gammaproteobacteria bacterium
GATCATCTGGCCCAACCAGAAAATTGTCATTGGGTTGGAGTCCGGCGACAAAGCAGCAGCAGGACCGAAAGCAGCACTTGCATCACGTACCAATACACTTTTTTCGCTGCCGATGCTGTTCTTCATGGTTGCTTCCGGTCATGCCAGTCCCATGAACAATGGCGGTGTCTGGGGTGGTGCCGGTGACATGGCGATCAGCACAATCGCATTGGTGATCGGCCTGGCAATCGTCGTAATAATCGAAGCCAACGCGATTTGGGGTAAGATGAACGGCGTGATCCAGTCCGTCAGCGCAGTAATCACCTCTTCTGTCATTCTGACCGCCATCATGGCGGGTGTGGTTTACTACTTGTAGACTGCGAAGGCATCTCGTAAAAAAGGGCGCCTCGGCGCCCTTTT
>DPVA01000192.1:1164-1581 GCA_003529705.1 Gammaproteobacteria bacterium
AAAAGGGCGCCTCGGCGCCCTTTTTTTGCCGCGCTGATGTCATAACCACTGTCTGGAGGCATCTCACGAATGCCGATTGACCGTTCCGAATTTCGTCGTGTGTTGCGTTCCCGCCGGGAGGAACTCTCCCAGGAGTCCGCACTCGATGGCGTCGAAACCATAGAACTGGATCAGACCCGTGTTGGTCGCCTGTCCCGGGCTGAAGCCATGCAGGATCATCAAATGGCACTGGAAATAGCACGTCGGCGGAGCGCCATGCTCGAGGCCATAGACGACGCACTGCGGCGCGTTGATTCAGACCCAGACTTCGGACACTGTGATGAATGCGGAGAACCTATCGCTACACAACGTCTCGCACTCGATCCTTCGCAGCGCTGCTGTGTATCCTGTCAGCACATCCGCGAACAGAATCGATGA
>DPVA01000192.1:1902-3658 GCA_003529705.1 Gammaproteobacteria bacterium
TGCCTCCAAAATCAACGCGACTTCCGTGTCCGCGCAAGAAACCAGGCAAAACCGGCCACGAGTCGATACACATTAACAATCCGACGAAGCGAGATCGAAGTGTTTCCATGGTCCAAAAGATGGCTGACACACAGATGATGTGAGATACCCTGACTAGCAAGACGCCGGGCAAGACGACGCGATTCCTCTGGTGGAATGACCGGATCATTGCTTCCATGCAGCAGGAAAACCGGGGGCATACCGCTGGGAAATTCAGACGGTACTCGATAACCCGCCCAGGTACTGTCAAACAGATCGACCACCTTGTCGAGAAATTCCTGCTGCGCCTTCGGGTCCGACAGCAACCAGTGCAACGGCTGCTCTACCGGATCACTCACATCAAGTAGAGCATCAAGGCCAATCTGTTCGCGGTTATTGATTGCAGAGGTCTCCACCGCCTGTTTCAGAGCAGCCGTGGATTCAGCAGATTCGAACTCAGCAAAGTAGCTTCGTGCAATCAACAGCCTGCCATAGGGGTCAGCGTGCTCTGACGTGATCAGAAAATTTGCGACTTTCTCAATATCGAAGTACCCACCGATCAGGCCAAGGGTGCTGACACGATCAGCGATCGCCTCTTCTAGCGCTGCACGCAGAACGAAGACGCTTGAAAATGACACCGACATCAGAGCAATGTCGTCAGTCGTCACCAAAGAACTGTCTTTGGTCAGAGACTTCAGCAGGTCGCTTACTTCATCTGGCTGACGGTTGGAAATCGTCAGGGCTCGGATACTTGGGACATCCGGAATCAATACCCGTAGGCCTGCCGCGCACAGTGCCCAGCCGAGCCGACGGATACGGGGGTCTTCCCGACCTCGGATTGCGAGCCCGGGAACAAAAATCGCGGTCGAACGAGGTTCCGAAAGCGGGTCATAAATATCGACCTGGGTATCACAGTGAAAAACCGTTTCCAGTTTTCCCGGGGTTTGATTGCGCTGAAATGAAAACAGCAGTTTACAGGCGCCCTGCCAGTCGGAACTTGCCCTTCGTTGGCCCAGAAGCCTGCTCATCCGGAATACCAGCGGTATCTTGAGAGCGAATTCAGAGTGTGATCTCCCCGTGCGGCGTCTCGATCACTGCAGACAGACCTCCGTCGCCGTGCCGGGACTTCGGTAAAGTAAAAAGATTCTCAAGACTCATCGCTACGAGCATTTCAGCCACGTGGTCGGCATCGTCAAGGCCTGCCTGGAAGATACTGAAACGGCAATTGGAGTCAGGCAATACGTCTGTTGGATGTGCGGCGCCTCGCCACTCAATGACATGTGGCAGGAGACCACCACCGGGGCACTCGCCGTCCTCCGTAAAAGCAAACAGCCACCGAAGGTTGCCGCGGGACATCTCGCGAACATCACACTTTGCGTAAGGGGAAAACCGTTTCAGCTCTGATATGTCCGGGGTGCGCGCCACCCAAGTCAGCAGCTGTGGACCGTGCTCAAGGACCTGCTGGACGTCCGAGTTATCAAGCGAAAACCAGCGCGGCCGGTCTGGCGACTCACCCTCGGGATCGATCGCAATCACTTCCAGATAGGTAGACCCACCCAGTGACAGCAAAACATTATGGGTGCCCATATGATGGTGTACCCCGCCCACCACCGGAGAAACCCCCAGAAGATCTCCAATGAAACGGCAACCCTCCGCTAGGGTTTGCGCACCCACCACCAGATGGTCAAGTTCGAAGCGAAGCACGGGCATCATGGTCCAGCCTTTAGCGGCTTGTGGG
>DPVA01000192.1:3984-4427 GCA_003529705.1 Gammaproteobacteria bacterium
GCCAGGTTCAAGGCTACCCCGCACAATCACCGTATCCAGCCAGCGGTCAAACTTTCCGCCGACGTTTTCAAACCTGCCGGCCTGGAGAAATCCCACACGCTGGTGAGCAGGCCGAATCGACGACCTCGTTATCCTCATGCGCCACAAGAAAAGACAGGCCTACCTGGCCTGCACTTTGCCAGCGTTCGCAGATCGACTTAAGGTCCGTCTCAGCAGCGGGCCAGATCCTCGTTATGTTCATCGTGTGTCGTCTCAGCGTTAGAGAGGGGTGCTTTATTGTTGCCTGGGACGCAGACGAAAAAGGGCCGGCTTTGCCGGCCCTTTCGGAAGATGGCTATAACGATCAGCCCAGCAAAGGCGCGATCACCAGGGAGACGATCGCCATCACGTTGATCAGGATATTCATCGAAGGCCCAGAGGTGTCCTTGAACGGATCCCCGACC
>DPVA01000192.1:4720-5327 GCA_003529705.1 Gammaproteobacteria bacterium
GTCCTTGAACGGATCCCCGACCGTGTCACCCACCACGGCGGCCTTGTGCACCTCGGATCCTTTGCCACCGAGGTTCCCTTTCTCAATGTATTTCTTCGCGTTATCCCAGGCACCACCCGCATTCGCCATGGTCAACGCCAGCAGAACGCAACCCAAAAGAGCCCCACCCAGCATACCGCCCAACGCCGCCGGTCCAAGCGCGAAACCAACCACGACTGGCGAGCCCACAGCGAGCACTCCAGGCGCGATCATCCGCTTTAGCGCCGCAGTGGTCGCGATCTCGACACATCGCTCGGTATCGGGTTCCGCGGTGCCTTCAAGCAGGCCGGGGATTTCTTTGAACTGACGACGGATTTCACGGATCATGTCAAAGGCTGCATCTCCTACCGCCGTCATGGTGAGACTACTGACCAGAAATGGAAAGATTCCGCCGAGGAACATCCCGGCCAACACTACCGGATCGTTGATCTCGAGACTGAAATCCGGAACATAGAAGGCTACCGCCTCGATGTACGCCGAGATAAGGGCAAGTGCTGCCAATGCTGCTGCGCCGATCGCGAAACCCTTGCCGATAGCAGCAGTGGTGTTGCCCAGTTCATCCAGGGTA
>DPVA01000192.1:5624-5861 GCA_003529705.1 Gammaproteobacteria bacterium
GTTGCCCAGTTCATCCAGGGTATCAGTGATCTCGCGGACCTCCTCACCGAGGCCCGCCATCTCCGCGATACCACCGGCATTATCCGCTACAGGCCCGTACGCATCGATGGCCATTGTGATGCCGACGGTCGCCAGCATGCCAACCGCAGCTATACCGACCCCGTAGAGTCCGGCGAGCCAACTTGACACCAGGATGATGACACACAGCACCAACACCGGTACGACCACAGACTGCAT
>DPVA01000192.1:6153-6658 GCA_003529705.1 Gammaproteobacteria bacterium
CACCGGTACGACCACAGACTGCATACCTACAGCGAGGCCTGTAATCATGATCGTCGCAGGGCCGGTCTCACCGGCACCGGCGATCTTCCGCACCGGAGCACCTGCGGTGTAGTACTCCGTCACAAGACCGATCACAATCCCGCCGACGGCCCCCACCACCACCGACCACCAGATCTTGAGACTGATATCGGACCACCAAGTAAGTGCCAGCGCCGCCACGATAAAGATGACGGTTGCCCCGATAGTACCGGTACGAAGCGCCTTGTCCGGCGCCTTGCTCGATGCACTTTTAACCAGCACAATGCCGGCGATTGAACACAGGATTCCAACCGAAGCAAGTGCCAGCGGCAGAAACATCAATTTCGACTGATCACCGCCTGCTAGTACGTTGATCATTTCCGGGGCCAACGTGGCCGCAATCGCGATTGAAGCGATCATTGCGCCGCAGTAGGACTCGAAAATATCCGAACCCATGCCGGCAACGTCGCCGACGTTGTCGCCGACG
>DPVA01000192.1:7025-7398 GCA_003529705.1 Gammaproteobacteria bacterium
AACCTTGCCAACCAGGTCCGCGCCGACATCTGCACTCTTGGTGAAGATCCCCCCGCCAACACGGGAGAACAGCGCCACCGAGGATGCTCCCATTCCAAACCCGTGAATGACGTGTGCGGTATGGGGATCACCGCCAAAGGCAAGATACAGGATTCCCAGACCCAGCAGTCCCATGGCCGCCACAGTGAGGCCCATGATCGAGCCGCCAAAGAATGCCACGGTCAGTGCGGCCGGCGCCCCGCTCTCAGCTGCCGCAGTGGTCGTACGGACATTTGCCCGAGTAGCGGTGAACATCCCGATATATCCTGCGGACGCTGAAGCAAGTGCGCCGACGAAAAAAGCAATAGTCGTTTTCCAGCCAAGGTCCGAGATG
>DPVA01000192.1:7691-7920 GCA_003529705.1 Gammaproteobacteria bacterium
CCAGCCAAGGTCCGAGATGAAGATGAGCACCCCAACTACGATTACAAAAATGGCCAGGTAGGAATACTCGCGGCGCATAAAGACCAGCGCACCCTTATGGATTTTTTCACCAATCTCAGAGACCTTTCCGCTACCCGCGGAATAGGCAAGGACAGAGCGGTAAACAACCAAGGCCGCCAGAAGACCGATGACACCCAGCACCACAGGAATCAAAGCAACAGAAGACATA
>DPVA01000192.1:8234-8619 GCA_003529705.1 Gammaproteobacteria bacterium
GGAATCAAAGCAACAGAAGACATAGATAACCCCTCTCAAGTGGGAAATAATTGCAGAACACCGCACTGGAGCCTAATCGGTGTGAATTTAATATTATCATGCATATCAGGTGCTTATCTGGTTCAAAGATACTCCCCGCGTCCGATTCCGCTTTATCCGCGACGCGCGTCCGGGCAAAACCTCCGGCGTCCCCTGACAGAAATCCCTTATCAGCGTACGCAGTGGTTCAACGCCGGCGGCGGGCTCTTGGGTGCGCTTTGTCGTAAACCTTGGCGAGATGCTGAAAATCGAGATGGGTGTATACCTGCGTAGTCGAGATATCAGCATGTCCCAGCAGTTCCTGTACCGCACGCAGATCGGAACTAGATTCCAGAAGATGGCTGGC
>DPVA01000022.1:0-1395 GCA_003529705.1 Gammaproteobacteria bacterium
CGGTGTAGGCGTCTAATCGCTAAATCAAGGCACAGGCCAAGGTCAGGGAAAAGCGGAGCCGAGAGGCTCCGCTTTTTTCTCACCATGTCATCTGTATGTCTTTATAAGAGCAGCTTGTGAGTAAACTCGGCCGGTCTATCTCCTCAGTTTAAGATGGCTTTTTCTACCAAAGGGCCGTCAGCCACCGCAAATATTATGCGGTTTTTCGCATGGCTTGTTCCACTGTTCGGCCTACTGTTTATTTTCCACAACTATCTGATTTTCTGGCAGGACTGGCCGGGTACACTCGTGCTGATTCAGAGTTGGCAAAATGCTGAAGCGAATGCTCTTTCCGACGCTTTAAAGATTCAGGCCTGGTCTCAGTTTGCTAGTTGGTTTGTACTCGCGATCGTGGTGGCAGTCTATGCTGTCGGTCGGCACGAAACACCGGTACGTAACGATGCCGAGCGGCTCGGGGAAATAGCCGCATTCATTATTCGAGGATGCTTTTGGGGTCTTGTCCTGATCGGCATTTTAGACATCGTTATTTCCTTCCTGCGGGTAGAGGAGTGGCTTGCGACCTTTGTGGGTGAAGATATGGCGAAGTCTCTCGGTCGGCCGATCTTCCGAGGAACGTATGTGCACTACCCCCTTCTGGCCGCGGGTCTTGTCATTGCCCTGTTCACCAGAAGTCTTGGGTTCACTTGGTTGACGCTGATGGTGGTGCTTTCAGAGTTTTCGATTGTGATCAGTCGCTTTGTGTATTCGTATGAGCAGCCGTTTCAGGGGGATCTGGTGCGCTTTTGGTACGCGGGACTTTTTCTATTCGCAAGCGCGTATGCCCTCGTCACAGAAGGTCATGTCCGGGTTGATGTGCTTTACACCAACTTCTCCAAGAAAGGAAAAGCCTGGGCGAACACCATAGGGGTGATCGTATTGGGGCTGCCTCTGTGCTGGATTATCTTGATAACGGGTATGTGGGGGAAGGGGAGCAGCCTAAACAGCCCTTTGCTCAGTTTCGAGATCTATCAGCAGGGGTTTGGAATGTATGTGAAGTACCTGATGGTGGGTTTTTTGGTTATTTTTGCAATGTCTATGCTGTTCCAGTTTTGTGCATATCTGTTATCGAACGTTTCTACTCTGGTCGGTGAACCCTCCTTTGAAGATCAAGAAGACAGCGATGAAGAGTTGCTCGGCACCGTTGAGAATTAGCCGGTCGGGAACTGGACTAACGGTTAGGACGCGAGAATTATGGAAGTCTTCTTTCTGCTAGTGCTGTTTATTCTGATGATCGGAGCGCTCAGTTCCGGGTTTCCTGTGGCATTCGCACTACCTGGTTCTGCAATCGTCAGTCTGGGGCTTGCGGCGTTGTTTGGTTATCTGGTGGAAGGAGATGTCAGCGCGTATTTTCTGGAA
>DPVA01000022.1:1689-2898 GCA_003529705.1 Gammaproteobacteria bacterium
TGTCAGCGCGTATTTTCTGGAAGGAGGTCCAGTCGAATGGCTGACAGCGGGGGTGACAAATTTCAGAAGTTTGTACTGGGATGTTGAAAGAGACACTCTGATTGCGGTTCCGCTTTTCATCTTCATGGGCATTATGCTGGAGCGCTCGAAGATTGCGGAAGATCTTCTGGTAACCATGGCCCAGTTGTTTGGGCCAATCCCGGGCGGGCTTGGTATATCTGTTGTCTTCGTAGGGACGCTTCTTGCGGCAACGACTGGCATTGTGGGGGCCACCGTCATCGCGATGGGCTTGATCTCGTTGCCGGCGATGCTTCGTCACAATTACTCGAGACCGCTGGCTACAGGCACCATCTGTGCGTCGGGAACGCTTGGGCAGATTATCCCGCCCTCTATCGTTCTCATTCTGCTGGCTGATCAATTGTCCAGCGCATCGGATATTGCAAGCACAGCGCGCAAGTCGATGTACAAAGATGCTACCGGTGAATTTTCAATGCCGTCTGAGCTAGACATTGTCTCGACCAGTGCCGGCGAGATGTTTATGGGCGCATTTTTGCCGGGATTGGTACTGGTTGGCCTGTATATGCTTTATATCCTGGTTTCGGCGTTGATTCGGCCGAAAACTGCGCCGCCGGTTCCTCGCGAGGGGTCTATGGACGGCCGGTTCTGGTTAGGTGTCGGTCTTTCGCTGATTCCGCCATTGGCGCTTATTTTTGCTGTGTTGGGCTCGATCATCCTCGGCATCGCGACGGTCAATCAGGCTGGGTCAATCGGCGCAATCGGTGCGTTAATCATGGGCGGCTACCGGCTAGCGGCTGGAAAGCGAGGAGCGTATTTCCCAGCTATTCTTGCGGTGATATCGGTGGCAGTACTGATCATCACGTTGAAAATGGTTCAGATAAATGTCCGCACCATCTCTGAGCCGTCGGAGGTGATTGCAGTGACTGTTGCGACACTCGCTGTAATCGGACTCAGCGTTTCAATCACCATCAGCCTCTGGCGGGCCTACAAGATTGGGAATGTTCTGAACGGTGTCATGATCGAGACCGCCAAAACCACATCAATGGTTTTTATTATTCTCATTGGCGCAGCGATGCTGACCTCCGTGTTTCGAGGTTTTGGTGGAGAAGTTCTGGTCAAGGAGTACCTAACGAGTCTTCCTGGCGGCTTTTGGGCTCAGTTCATCGTGGTGATGGCTGTCATTTTTATCCT
>DPVA01000022.1:3228-3399 GCA_003529705.1 Gammaproteobacteria bacterium
TTTTTCTTAGACTTTATTGAGATCGCTGTTGTTGTTGTACCCATTGTGGCGCCGATTCTTCTGATGGACCCGGGAGCAAACATCACTGCGGTCTGGTTAGGTGTGATGATAGGCCTCAACATCCAGACCTCATTTCTTACGCCACCCTTTGGTTTTGCATTGTTTTACTTA
>DPVA01000022.1:3707-3867 GCA_003529705.1 Gammaproteobacteria bacterium
TTTTGCATTGTTTTACTTAAGAGGCGTGGCATCCAAGATTGTGAAGACCGTGGAGATTTATCGCGGGGTTGTGCCCTTTATTTTTCTCCAATTGGTCGGGTTGGGTATCGTGGGGTACATGCCAAGTTTGGTGAACTATTTGCCTGCAAGAATTTATTTG
>DPVA01000154.1 GCA_003529705.1 Gammaproteobacteria bacterium
GATCCATCTGCAGGTCGAGCCAACTCAGAATCAGGAAAGTTACGACGTGGTATTGATGTAGGAGCTAAAACCCGCGCCCTGCTTTGGGCGTCGCGACGTTGAGGTGATGGACGAGGCAGATTTTCGGCGCACCGGGGTAAAGCATGGGACATCAGCGAAGTGGATAACGACGTGAACATGATATCTTCTAGGCCGGCTCTCACACTTGCCGCGGTGCAGATGAGCTCCACTTCTGTGCTTGAGGAGAACCTTGTGAGTGCCCGCGCCTTTATCGATGAGGCTTGTGTCGGGGGCGCCGATATCATTGCCTTGCCCGAGAATTTCTCATTGATGTCGGAAACGAGGGAGCAGCGCCAGGACGTGGCTGACCGCGTCAGCGAAGTAGAGGCGATGTTGAGTATCGCTGCACAAGAGAACAGCGTAGTGATCATCGGCGGATCGACACCGTTTCCCGCAACGGATGGCCGCGTGACCAACACCTGCCTAGTTTTTGATGAAAGCGGTCAGCGGATTGGCCGCTATGACAAGATCCACCTTTTTGACGCAAGTGTCTCAAGCAGCGAGTCTTACTGTGAATCTAGGCATATCGCTCCGGGCGAGACCCCTCTGGCGCTGAGTGCACTTGACCTGATGATGGGAATCACGATCTGTTACGACATGCGTTTCCCTGAACTGTATCGGCGACTTGCTGAAGCGGGGGCTGAACTGTTTTCCGTACCGTCGGCTTTTACGGTGCCAACAGGACGGGCACACTGGCATACGTTACTGCGGGCCAGGGCGATAGAGAATCTGGCGTGGGTGATTGCTCCGGCGCAGGTCGGTGAACACCCCAGTGGCCGGCGGACTTTTGGTCATAGCCTGATTATTGATCCTTGGGGAGAGATTGTAGCTGAGTGTGCTGCTGGTCCAGGTGTGATTTTTGCCCGCCTCAACCGCGACAACACGGTGAAGCGACGCCGCCAGTTTCCGGTGCTTGCACACCGGGTGCTTAAGGGCTAGCGTGGGTACTTACTGTGTCTGAAAAGTTTGCTGAATTACGGCCAGGCAGTTTTGTTTATGCGTTGCCGAACGCTTTGGATCCGGACTTTTGCCAGCAGATGATCGGTCGTTTTGAATCGGCAACGGACCAGCACTATCAGGGCGCGATGGGCCCCGGTGCGGTGGTCGATGACGCGATAAAGCGCTCGACGGACCTTCGCATCACGGGCCTTGCGCAGTGGCGGGACGTTGATGAGATATTGCTGAAGTCGCTGCAACACGGCCTTTCTCTGTTGAGCGGTCTGCATCCCTTTTTCTCGAACAACGCGTTCAAGGATATGGGTTATCAGCTGCAGCGAAGCGCACCGGGAGAGTTTTACCGCTGGCATGTCGATAGCGGCCCGGGCCCACTTAGCCAGCGCCAGCTGGTGGCAATTTGGTATTTGAATACGGTGCCTGAGCCGGGTGGTGCCACCGAGTTCTTTCATCAGAAAGTCCAGGTGCGCCCAGAGGCGGGAAAACTGCTGCTGTTCCCGCCGTTCTGGACCCACCTGCATCAGGGGGAAACGGTTGGCGCCGGTCACAAGTACATCGCCACTACCTGGGTCTGTTTTGCCTGAGCCTGGGTCCTGAGGTTTTGAGGGTGTTGCCCGCCTGATTCCAGTTCGTTTTTGAAGTCTCGGGCTTAGATGAAGAGGTTGATGTCGGATTCCCCGGCGTGCTCAAAGTACGTTGCCGCGCCTCCGAGGTCGATCTCCTCGATCAAGTCTTCGTGCTTGATGTCGAAGAGGTCTATGGTCATCTGGCAGCCGATCATTTTGACGTCAGCTTCCAGACAAAGACTGCGCAATTCCGCAACACTTGCAACACCTTTAGATTTGATGGTGCTCTTCATCATGCCAGTCATCATCGCCTGCATTCCTGGAATTGTTGTCCCCAGTACGGGAAACCACTTGTCCATGCCCAACGGCATTGGCATCCCAGGATTTCCAAGCGGACTTACCGAGAGACTCAGATCTTTTTTCAGCAACTGCAAACCATAAAAAGTAAAGAACATGCTGACGTTATAGCCCAGCGCTGCCGCAGTTGAGGACAGGATAAAAGGCGGGTAAGCCCAGTCCAGAGTCCCTTTGGTTGCAATAATAGTCAGGTTTTTTCCGCTCATAGCCGGCCTCCAGATATTTGGACGATAAATCGTTGGCAAACCTAACGAAGTGATGACCCCAGTGGACGGGTCGATTAGCCGCCTTTTTTAAGAAGGAACTGGAACTCCCCATCGTTTTCGGAAGAACCCATCAGTTCGTTGCCGGTTTGAGTGGCGAAAGCCTCAAAATCTTTCACCGAACCGGGGTCCGTCGCGATGATTTTGAGTACTTCACCCGCAGTCATGGCGTTGAGCTTTTTCTTTGCGCGCAGGATCGGCAGGGGGCAGTTAAGGCCCCGAGCGTCCAGTTCTTGATTGAAATCAGACATAGTTAAATTTCCTCGTCTTAGGATTGGTATGTTTTAAGTTAAGTCGGAAGTGTTTGTTTTGCTATTGATGGGTTTCGGCATCGGGCGCATTCTCATGAGGTTTTTTGATTCCACGAGTACCAAATCCCCAGAACCCAGTATGTCGTGGGCAGGCTTGGACCTCGCAATATTAAATATTAGAAGTTAACCAAATTTTAAAACACATCGCTTTTAAGTGCAAAATCACCAACTTACCGGTTTGATGCGTTTGCCAACTCCTGGCGAATGGCGACCTGTTCAAGACAAAGGGTGAAGATCTCCATGGCCTGACGGATATCTTCCAGGGGCGGAAAGCTCGGCGCTAGCCGCATGACCCGATTCTGGGGATCGAGACCGTAAGCAAACGGCGCTCCTGCAAAGGTTAGTTTAACCCCTGCCTGTGCCGCCATCTCAATGACAGGTCGTGCGCAGTCATCCGGACCCGTCACACTCACAAAGTAACCTCCGCTAGGATTCGACCAGGTCGCGATACCTTTGCCGCCAAGGTCCCGCTCAAGGATCTGTTGAACCAGGGCAAATTTGGGTTTCAGGAGTTCGCCAACTCGGGCCATATGTGCGCGTAAACCGTCAACGTCTCCAAAGAAGGCGAGGTGGCGAAGTTGGTTAAGTTTATCGGGACCTATGGTCTGTACAGAAAGGTGACGTCGCGCATCATTGACGTTTTCGGGACTCGAAGCCATTGCAGATACACCGGCACCGGCCATCGTCATCTTAGAGGTCGAAGTGAATATCAACACCCGGTCGGGATTGCCGGCGTCACGACAGGCGGTAAGGATATCAGGCACCGGTTGGCGTTCCTCGCCGAAATGATGCTCTGCATAGGCATTATCCCAGAAGATACGAAAGTCCGCCGCCGCCTCCATGGACGCAAGCCGTTGGGCAACACTTTCGCTGTAGGTGATACCCGTGGGGTTGCTGTAACGGGGTACGCACCAGATACCCTTGACTGAAGGGTCGGCGGCAAGTGTTTCGACGTGATCCATGTCTGGGCCGTCATCGGTCATTTCGACGTTGACGAGTTCAAAACCCAGGTGGCCGGTAATTTCGAAGTGGCGATCGTAACCGGGTGCCGGGCATAAAAAGCGGACCGTACCCTGTTGACCCCAGGGCTTGTCTCCGCCC
>DPVA01000099.1:0-6820 GCA_003529705.1 Gammaproteobacteria bacterium
CCGTTTTTATCAGGTTCCTCACTGCACTGGTATGGGTTGGCTACGGCCGAAAATGGTGGCGGCATTACGTGGTATGAAGGCAGAGGGTGGTTGGGCCGTTGTCTGTACCGAATGGTGCTCGATTCATCCTTGCTCTGATGATCTTCCGTATCCGAACGCCGCTTTGTGGCATGACGATCACATCAAGGATCATGCATTGATGACACAGGCCGTGCATGATCATGGCGCTCTGGCAGGTGTGGAACTCTGGTTTGGTGGCGCCCGTTCTGCCAACCACTACACCCGGGAAACTGCCTGTGATGTTGCCAGTATTCCCAATACTGCAGGCCATCCCTATCAGCCACGGTCGATGGACAAGGCGGATATCCGTGAATTTCGGCGCTGGCATCGCGAGGCGGCGCTTCGGGCAAAGCAGGCGGAATTTGACATAGTCTATGTCTACGCAACCCACGGATATCTGTTATCTAATTTCCTCTCATCGCAGACGAATCTCCGTACTGATGAGTACGGCGGGTCTATGGAGAACCGGAGCCGACTACTGCGTGAGTTGATTGAGGAAACCAAGGAGGCCGTGGGAGACCGCTGCGCTGTGGCGGTACGTTACTCAGTGGGCGGCGATGACGAAGAAACCTCTCAACTGACCGAGGAGCGCCGGGATAGACTTGAGATGTTGGCTGAGTTGCCTGATCTTTGGGATATCAATATCAATAATTACTATCAGGAGATGGGCGTATCACGATTTTTCAGGGAGGGGTCACTCGAAGAGCACATGTCTTTTGTAAAGTCAGTGACAACCAAGCCGGTCGTGACGGTAGGTCGTTTTACCTCGCCTGACACTATGGCATCCCACGTGAAGCGGCGGATCACTGATTTTATCGGTGCCGCTAGACCCTCGATCGCAGACCCCTTTCTGCCGAACAAGATCAAGGAAGGCCGCCTTGAGGATATCCGTGAATGTATTGGCTGCAACATCTGCTATACCGGCGACGGACTGGGGACTCCCATTCGTTGTACACAGAACCCGACGATGGGGGAGGAGTATCGACGCAACTGGCACCCTGAAGTCATTGCCAACAAGGATTCCGACTCCCAGGTTCTGGTCGTCGGCGCAGGTCCTGCGGGCCTGGAGGCGGCTCGAGCGCTTGGGCAACGGGGGTACCGGGTCATGCTTGCAGAGGCTATGCGGGAGCTCGGCGGGCGGGTCACCCGCGAGTCTACGCTACCGGGCCTGGTCGAATGGGTTCGGGTGCGGGATTACCGCCTGCAGCAGATAAAAAAGATGGCCAACGTTGAGGTCTTCCGCGAAAGTGAACTCAGTGCTGATGATGTCTTCTCGACAGGCGTCGATCACGTCGTTATAGCGACGGGTGCGACTTGGCGGGCAGACGGTTTTGGCCGATCCCATCCGTATCCTTTTGATTCACTGGATTCCGGGGCTAATATTCTCACCCCCGATGACATTATGGCGGGCCGGATTCCACAAGGGAGTACGCTGGTCTATGACGATGATAGTTTTTATATGGGCGGCCTTGTTGCCGAGAAAATCTGTCTGGCCGGGCAACGGGTGACGCTGGCGACACCTGAGGATGTGGTCTCATCCTGGTGTGACTACACGTCGGAACGTTTTTATGTACAAAAACGTCTTCTGGATCTTGGTGTCGCTCTTCAGACGGGCCATCGGTTGCTGTCATATGACGGTCAGAATGTCAGGATGGCCAGCGCCTACACCGATCAAGAGCAATCCATCAGGGCGGATGCCCTGGTGATGGTGACGGCCCGACAGCCTAATGACACGCTATATCAGACCCTCAGCGAACGCCTCGAGCAGGAGTCATCTGCTGATGCGCCCACCGTGCACCGCATCGGTGACTGCGAGGCGCCAGCAATTATTGCTGCTGCGGTTTATGCGGGGCACCGTTTTGCGCAGGAGTTGAATACAACGCTCGACACCCGGATCTCTCCGCGTTACGAGTAGCACAGGCCGTGGGACTACGAGTCTGAAATCACATTGTGGTCGGGGCCGTAGGGAAAGCCGGTAATATTTTCTGAGCCCGTTTGCGTGATCACCAGGATGTCATGCTCCCGATAACCGCCGGCACCGTCGCGCCCTTCTGGAATGGTCAGCATGGGCTCCATGGAGACCACCATATTGGGTTCAAGAACGGTATCGACATCCTCCCGCAACTCCAATCCCGCCTCCCGTCCGTAGTAATGCGATAACACGCCGAAAGAGTGTCCGTAACCGAATGTGCGGTATTGCAGAAGATCCAGCGAGGCGAAATGTTCGTTAATCTGTGCACAGATGTCAGAACACCTGGCCCCCGGTTTGATCAGTGACAATCCGAGTTCGTGGGCATCGACGTTGGCCTGCCAGACTTTGAGAGAATCCGGATTCACGTCGTCGAGAAACAGTGTCCGTTCAAGCGCTGTGTAATATCCTGAGATCATCGGAAAGGTATTTAGACTCAGAATGTCACCTGCCCGCAATCGCCGGGTTGTAACCGGATTATGCGCCCCGTCCGTATTGATGCCGGACTGAAACCACACCCAGGAGTCTCGGATCTCACTGTCGGGATAGGTTTCCGCAATGGCAAGTTCCATAGCGTTGCGTCCAGCCATGGCGATATCAATTTCTCTTGCACCGGCACGGATCGCCTGCCGCACTGCCACACCGCCGATGTCGGCGATGCGCGCCCCACCTTTGATGAGTTCAATTTCTTCCGCCGATTTAATCATTCGCAGCGCCATGATTTCATTGCTGATATCTTCAACCCGAATGTTGGTGTTAAACCTTTCCATCGTCCGATGTGTGGCGAGAGTCAGGTGGTCACCTTCAATACCAACAGCACGGATGTCTGCCAGCACATGATTTACCGCACGCCAATAATTGTCACGTTTCCAGTCGGTGTAGATCAGGTTGTCACCGTAACTGCGTCGCCAGGGTTGTCCCAGATCGATATTGGCGGAAACCGTGATGCAGCCAGTCTCGGTGACGATACATGCGTAGGGTCGGCCAAAACTGCAGTATAGAAATCCGGAGTAATAGGCGACGTTATGCATGGACGTGAGCAGAACGGCGCGCAGACCTTTGTTCGTCATCAATCGCCTGAGTGCACTGAGCCGTCTGTCGTACTCAGAAACAGAGAAGGGAAGTGGGCTTTTCGATCCGTTCGGTAGCTCAAAAAACTTGGGTCTTCGGCAAGCGGAGTTCATCTTGATCACCTCGTGTTGACCGGGTGACCGTGGATGCATCAGCCCGGAAAATTCATCCGGGCGTACAGGATGCCTTAATACTGTGGCTGGTGGACCCAGAACACAGTGCCAAGTACGATCGTCCGCGACGCCATCGCGAACGTGATCAACATTATAAAGAGACCCCGGGCCTTTTCAACAGATTCATGCTTAACCGAAGAATCCCCGAAAAATCTATAATTTGGTGTAAATCAGCGAGTAGCAATCGGCGCTGAAATGATTTTGGAGAGACGAACCATGAGGTCACTGACTGGCGCCTGGATAACATTGCTGATGCTAGCTGTGCCGGCAGCCGCTTCAGATCTTGAAAAGGAGCAGCGCTGGCGCGAGCAAGTAGAAGACTCGATTATGGATGGCGAGGCCGTCGACCTCGTGGTCGAAGGTCGGGAAATCTTTGCAATCTATACGGAGGCCGAAGACGGTTCGGATAAAGGAATGATCGTAGTGCATGGCACCGGTATCCATCCAAACTGGCAACAGGTGGTGCAGCCTATCCGGGTCGAAATGGCCGCACAAGGCTGGAACACGCTTTCCATCCAGATGCCGATCCTGCATAACGAAGCGCAGTATGAGGAATACGTCGCACTATATCCGGAAGTGCCTCCGCGACTGCGCGCGGCCGAAACATTCCTGAAAGATAGAGGTATTCAGACTTTACTGATTGCGGCCCACAGCCAGGGTGCCACGATGTCTAGTTATTACCTCTCCCGATATCCCAGCGATGTCAAGGGATTGGTTGCGATCGGGATGGGGGCAACACAAAAGGACAGTCACATAAACAGTGCAAAATCACTTAAAAAGATCACGATTCCGGTGCTCGATCTGTATGGTGACAGCGATCTACCCGGTGTATTGGACACCGCAGATGCTCGAACGGAGAGTTCGGCCCACAATGCCGATTACGCCCAACAGGTGATTCGGGGCGCGAATCATTTCTTTGATGGGATGGATGATGAACTCGTCAGCGCCGTAGCCGAATGGGCGCAGCAGTTCTAGCGGATTAGAGCGGGAACGGACGCAAATTGAATCCGCTGCGACGTCCTGCAATGTTCGAGCCGTTCCGAATCCGCAACTACCGTTTTCAATGGACGGCGGACCTCGTTACCTCATGGGCGATGGAGATGGAAACGCTTGTCCTCGGCTGGTACATCCTGGTCGAGACCGGTTCCGTACTACTGCTCACGATGTTCGGGGCTTTGTTGTTTCTTGGTACGCTGTTGTCGCCGATGCTGGGTGTCGTCGCCGATCGCATCGGCCAACGCCGGCTAATTTGTATTCTCCGGGCGTTCTACGTAGTCCTTTCTTCCATCGTCGTGCTGGTGATCCTCGCTGGGAATCTAACCCCTGAACTGGTACTTGCAATCGCATTTCTTTCAGGATTGGTCAGGCCTTCCGAACAGGGGATTCGCTCTTCCCTGATGGCATCACTAGTGCCAGCCGGACTTTTGCTGACGGCAACAAGTCTATCCCGGACGACATTGGACTCCGCTCGGGTAGGGGGGGCACTGGTGGGGTCCGGCCTATTTGCCATTGTTGGAATCTCAGTAACCTATGTTGTGATTGCCGCCCTATTTTGCCTGGGGCTGGTCTTTACTCTCGCCATCCTGACTCACATGGGTGAGAGCGGTGACGGACGTTCGCCGACAGTTTCGTCACCTTTTTCTCTGTGGAGGGAATTGCGGGAGGGGCTCATTTATATATGGAAGACACCGCATCTCCAGGCAGCCATGTGGATTGCCGTGCTGGTTAATTTTACGGCGTTTCCTTTGCCAATCGGTTTGCTGCCATACGTGGCGCGGGAAATCTTTGGCACCGATCAGACGGGCCTGGGTTATCTGATGGCAAGTTTTGCCATTGGTTCGCTGGTGGGCTCGATCATCCTTGGAACGGTTGGCCATAGGGTTCGTCCTGCCCGTGCGATGATTTTTTTTGCAATTGTATGGCATGCTTTCTTCATAGCTTTTGTCTTTGTGGATCAGTTGCTGCTGGGTATGATTCTGCTGGGGCTAGCGGGCCTCGCTCACAACCTTTCGTTGGTCCCTCTGGTCGGATTACTGATGCGCACTTCAGAACCTGCATTTCGCGGACGGGTCATGGGGGTTAGGATGCTGGCGATCTATACGCTACCCGTAAGCCTTTTGGTGGCGGGGTGGTTGATTGAGAACGCCGGTTTTCGCTCAACTATGATCCTATATATGGCGGTGGGCATCGCGTTGACACTGGTCATCGCCGTGCGTTGGCGAGAATCCGTGTTACGCAAGGATGCGGTCGCAAACGCGATCTAATCCGACATTGATCCGGTAGCAACCTGAAGCGAATGGGCTAAACGCGTTGCCTGGGTGGCGACACTGGTTGCGCCAACCACATCTCCAAGCGCGAGCGCTGTGGCGGGTCCGATACAGAACAAGTTGTGATGGGGGCGCCCATCGGGAGCGATGACCCGTAACTCATGAGAGACCCAGGGCGATTTGCTATGGCCGACCGGTACAAGCTGTCCGGAAGCCATTAGCTTATCGATGAGCACGTCTCGACCGAGGCCGGTACAGTTGATGATCACTTCAGCAGATAGGAGCTTACCTCCCGTCAGTGCAACCTGCCAACGGGCATCGCGGGTTCTGAAAAGGTGCTTCAGGCGATCCCGGATGATAGTCAGTTGACCGCTCTCGCTCATTTGCCGGGTTGCGGCTACCGTCTGAGGGCTGGCACGAAAACGCGCCAAGGACCATAGCCAGCCGGCTCGTCGTTGAAGTTTTAATCGGTCCGCAGTCGGAAGATTTCGCCAGGCTGTGCTGATACCCTCGCGTAGCGCCGAAAAGCGTTGCTGCCAATCCGGTTCCTCCCATGATCCGTCTTTCAGCATTCGCCGGGCAAAGCCAAAGAAAAGAGAGGCCTGCGTTGTTTCAGGCCAGCCACAGGGTTTGCCTGGACGCCATGCAGCCTGTTCAGGGGGCAGAATGCCGTGTGGCGCCAAAAGGCTGACCGGTCCGCGGTGGTGCTGAGAGGCAAGCCCATAGAGCGCATCCATAGCGGTCAGTCCAGAGCCTACGAGGCAGACGTGAGCCGTCGGATCGATTCTGGTGAGCCATTCGCCTCGCCAAGGCGTGCGGACCAGTTCGGGCGCATCCTCAAGCCGGATGCCAGTTGGCCACTCGGGTTCGGGATTGCCGGTGGCGAGCACAAGCCGGGTGCTGTGGTAACGCGATTCGTCATCACAAATGACTGTCCACCCCTCCTTGATAGGATGCGCATAGATCACGCGATTGCAAACCTGACGGAGGTTTTGGGCGCCCGGAATAATTCTGATCTGTGCACTGACATAGCGGGAAAAATCTGCCCGCCGGTAAAAATCACCGGCGTGGGTCTTTGCCCGTGGATCATGGATGTGTGCGTTTGCCCATTGCGGGAAATGATCAGGCTGATCGGGCCAAAGACGCTGCAGGTCTGCCCGGACATTGAGGCGAAACGCATCCGCTTCGCAGCCATAAGCCTGGCCGGCACCGAGCTGTCCCGGGCCAATAACCAGAATCTCTGAGGTAGAGAAGCCGCTGTGGGCAAGATGGATTACCGC
>DPVA01000099.1:7120-7438 GCA_003529705.1 Gammaproteobacteria bacterium
GCTGTGGGCAAGATGGATTACCGCCGCCGCTGCGGCATAGCCTGAACCGACAATAATGACGGACGCAGCTCGGTCAAGGCTCTGACGATTAGCCACGGACTGTCGAACGCTTTGAACTGGAGATTGCTATTACGCTAGCCGTCGTTGCCAAACCCCGTGCCAGCTTCAGCCGGAGCCATCCAGATCAGTCGCGAGTCCAGCACTGCAGCCTGCCGGTGCTTAACCGCTTCTCGATAGACGGGATCGCGGATCATCTCCACAAAGGCAGAGACAGAAGGGTATTCAGCGATAAAACACTCATCCCACGTCTCCTCCCCT
>DPVA01000217.1:0-11628 GCA_003529705.1 Gammaproteobacteria bacterium
CATCATGGCGCATATTGATGCCGGGAAAACGACTACTACTGAACGTATCCTGTTTTATACCGGGATTTCGCACAAGATCGGTGAGGTTCATGACGGCAACGCAGTTATGGACTGGATGGAGCAGGAACAGGAGCGGGGTATCACGATTACATCCGCCGCGACTACCTGTTTTTGGAGTGGGATGGAGCAGGACTACGAAGAGCATCGAATCAATATTATCGACACTCCAGGGCACGTTGACTTCACCATTGAGGTGGAGCGGTCTCTGCGTGTTCTCGATGGTGCAGTTGGCGTCTTCTGTGCTGTCGGTGGCGTTGAGCCGCAGTCGGAGACGGTGTGGCGTCAGGCCGACAAGTACAGTGTTCCCCGTATGGCCTTTATCAACAAGATGGATCGTACCGGTGCGGATTTCTTTCGGGTAGTTGACCAGATCAAAAATCGCCTTGGATCCAACGCCATCACATTGCAAGTACCGATCGGCGCTGAAGACCAGTTTGAAGGGGTTGTTGATCTCATTAAGATGAAAGCTATCTACTGGGATGAGGAAACCCGCGGCACTAAGTTCGAAGAACGCGATATCCCGCAAGATTTGCAGGCCCGCTGTACTGAACTTCGGGAGCAGTTGCTTGAAACCGCAGCCGAGGCCGACGAAGATCTTATGGAGAAGTATCTCGAGGAGGGCGATCTTTCCGCTAAAGAAATTAAAGCATCCCTTCGCCAGAGGACGATCGCGAACGAAGTGGTGTTAGTGACCTGCGGATCTGCGTTCAAGAATAAGGGTGTACAGGCAATGCTGGATGCCGTCTTGGACTTCATGCCAAACCCAACAGAAGTGCCTGCGATCAGAGGCGTTCTTGAAGATGAAACTTCCGAGGAAGAGCGTCCGGCGTCGGACGATGCACCGTTTGCCGCGCTTGGCTTCAAGATCATGACTGATCCCTTTGTGGGGCAATTGGTTTTCTTTCGGGTGTACTCGGGAGTCGTGAAATCGGGTGACAGCATCTACAACCCGGTCAAGGGCAAGAAGGAACGCATTGGGCGAATCCTCCAGATGCACGCCAACTCTCGTGAGGAACTTAAAGAAGTCCGCGCCGGCGATATCGCGGCAGCAGTGGGGTTGAAAGCCATTACTACTGGCGACACGCTCTGCGATCCCAATAAAGTGATTACGCTCGAGCGCATGGAGTTTCCTGAACCTGTGATTTCCCAGGCGGTCGAACCTAAGACCAAGAGTGACCAGGAAAAACTAGGTGTCGCCCTAGGCAAACTCGCGCAGGAGGATCCGTCCTTCCGCGTACATACCGACGAAGAGTCAGGACAAACCATTATTTCTGGGATGGGGGAACTCCATCTGGAAATCATCATAGATCGCCTCAAACGCGAGTTCAGTGTAGACGCGAACGTGGGAAAACCGCAGGTGGCCTACCGCGAGACGCTAAATGCGACGGTCGAACAGGAGCACAAGTATTCCAAACAGACGGGTGGGCGCGGGCAGTACGGACATGTCTATCTGCGCATCGAACCGCAAGAGCGCGGCAAAGGGTTTGAGTTTGTCGATAAGATTAAAGGCGGGGTGGTACCCCGAGAATACATCCCGGCGGTGGAAAAAGGCGTCGTTGAAGCCATGGAATCCGGCATCGTGGCGGGATATCCCGTTATCGATTTGAAGATCACGTTATACGACGGCTCTTATCATGAGGTCGATTCTTCTGAGCATGCCTTCCGCGCGGCTGCAATCCAGGCGTTCCGTGAGGCAAGTGCCAAAGCCAAACCCGTTCTGCTCGAGCCAATTATGCGCGTTGAAGTCGTCACCCCGGAGGAGTACATGGGCGGAGTGACCGGAGACCTAAATTCGCGGCGAGGAATGATTTCCGAAATGGAGGATGTTCCGGCTGGCAAGATTGTCCGCGCGGAGGTCCCACTTTCGGAAATGTTCGGCTATGCGACGTCCCTGCGTTCAGCATCACAGGGTCGCGCCACTTATTCGATGGAGTTCAGTCAATATCTACCTGCACCTTCAAGCGTCACGGAAGTGATGATGAAGAAAGCCAGTTAACCACGCACTGTTGAGGAAATCAGAAAGTGTCGAAAGAGAAATTCGAGCGGAGTAAACCGCATGTGAACGTTGGCACCATCGGTCACGTTGACCATGGCAAGACTACCCTGACCGCTGCCTTGACCCGGGTGCTGTCAACCAAGTTTGGTGGGGATGTAAAGGCCTTCGATGAGATCGACAATGCCCCTGAAGAGCGTGAGCGCGGAATTACTATCGCCACCGCCCATGTCGAGTACGAAACCGAAAACCGGCACTATGCCCACGTCGACTGCCCGGGACACGCCGACTACGTCAAGAACATGATCACTGGTGCCGCCCAGATGGACGGTGCAATCCTGGTGGTGTCTGCCGCCGATGGCCCAATGCCCCAGACCCGCGAGCACATCCTGCTTGCCCGTCAGGTGGGAGTGCCCTACATCGTGGTCTTTTTGAACAAGGCTGACATGGTCGATGACGAAGAGTTGCTGGAACTCGTTGAGATGGAAGTTCGTGATCTGCTCTCAAGCTATGAATTCCCGGGCGATGACACCCCGATTGTCACCGGCAGCGCTTTGAAAGCGCTGGAAGGTGATGATTCTGATATTGGCGCTGGCGCAATCGTTCAGCTTGCCGAAGCACTGGATTCCTATATCCCTGAGCCTGAGCGTGCCGTAGACGGCACTTTCCTGATGCCCATCGAAGACGTGTTCTCTATCTCCGGTCGCGGTACTGTGGTGACCGGCCGTATCGAGCGTGGTGTGATCAAGGTTGGTGAGGAAATCGAGATCGTTGGTATCAAAGATACCGACAAGACGACCTGTACAGGTGTCGAGATGTTCCGCAAACTCCTCGACGAAGGCCAGGCTGGTGATAATGTCGGTGTGCTGCTGCGCGGGACCAAGCGCGAAGAAGTTGAGCGCGGCCAGGTGCTGGCCCATCCGGGCAGCATTAACCCGCACACTCAATTTGAAGCCGAAGTCTATATCCTGTCCAAGGAAGAGGGTGGTCGACATACTCCCTTCTTCCAGGGCTACCGGCCGCAGTTTTACTTCCGCACCACCGACGTTACTGGCCAGTGCCAGTTGCCCGACGGTGTCGAAATGGTGATGCCCGGCGACAACGTCAAATTGAAGGCGGAACTGATCAACCCCATTGCCATGGAAGAAGGTCTGCGCTTCGCGATCCGTGAAGGCGGCCGTACCGTTGGTGCCGGGGTGGTCTCGAAGATCATTGCCTGATTTTTCGGGTAACTAGAAACTAATGTCAGTATCTACGACGCGTAACGGAACCAAACTATGGCAGTAAACGTTAGCAACCAGAAAATCCGGATAAGGCTTAAAGCTTTCGATCACCGCATGATCGACCGGTCGGCGCTGGAAATTGTGGATACTGCCCGACGCACCGGTGCGGTGGTTAGGGGGCCTATTCCGCTGCCAACGCGGAAGGAACGGTTTAATCTTTTGCGGTCTCCTCATAAATATAAAGATTCGCGCGACCAACTTGAGATCCGCGTCCATAAACGGATCATGGATATCGTGGAGCCTACCGATAAAACTGTCGACGCACTTATGAAACTGGACCTTGCGGCGGGCGTGGATGTCGAGATTAAGCTTGGCTGAGCCAGACAGTAATAAGTCATCGAACAAAATAAAAAGGTCAGGGAGCAACCCAAAATGGCATTAGGACTGGTTGGAAGAAAGGTCGGAATGACCCGTGTCTTCAGCGACGAGGGCGTCTCTATGCCGGTGACGGTGATCCAGGTTGAACCGAACCGGGTAACGCAGGTGAAGCAGGAGGCCTCCGATGGTTATGTAGCGCTTCAACTCACTACTGGCGTCCGGCGTGCGAATCGGGTTACGCGACCGCTTCGAGGCCATTTCGCGAAGGCGGGCACGGAGGCAGGACGAAAACTATGGGAAGTGCGTGTGGATGCAGAAACGGCCGAACAGTATCCGACAGGATCTGAGCTGACCGTAACGGTCCTTCAGGAAGGGCAAAAAGTAGATGTTCGCGGCACGACTATTGGCCGTGGATTCGCAGGGGTCATGCGTCGCCACGGCTTCGGCGGTGGCCGCGCTACGCATGGCAACTCCAAAGCGCATCGAAAGCCAGGTTCTATTGGCCAGAATCAGGATCCTGGCCGGGTCTTTAAAGGCAAGAAAATGGCCGGGCATATGGGTAACGTTAGCAGAGTGCAGCAGAATCTCGAGATTGTGCGTATCGATGCGGAGCGAAATCTCCTCTTGATTCGCGGTTCAGTTCCAGGCCCAAAAGGATTCGATCTGCTGATTGAGCCCTCGGTCAAAGCCAAAGGGGTCACCGCGTCCACTGCGGATGCAGGGTGACGGCCGAGTAGGATGAAAACAGCAAGAGCGCGAAAGTAATAAGTAAGCAGGGCGACCAGAGTCGACATATGTTGCCTAAGAGAAATAGAACGCAGGAAAGGTAGAACAAGGAAACCAACGTGGAACACGCAGTCGTAAAAATAGATGGCTCAACCGACCGGGAGGTCAGCCTGGCCGAGACCGTGTTCGGTGTGGAGTACAAGGAGCCGCTCGTGCATCAGGTGGTCTGCGCCTATCTGGCCGGAGCCCGATCGGGAACCAGTTCCCAAAAGAACCGCTCCGCCGTCAGCGGAGGTGGGGCCAAGCCCTGGCGGCAGAAGGGTACCGGCCGGGCTCGTGCGGGGACAAGCCGGAGTCCTTTATGGAGAAAAGGGGGCAGAGCGTTTCCTGCGTCGGCCCGTAGTTACGGGCAGAAGGTCAACCGCAAGATGTACCGTGCTGCAATCCGCTCTATTCTTTCCGAACTGCTCCGCCAGGACCGTCTGTTGATCTGTGACGAAATTCAGTTGAGCGAGCCGCGGACAGGAAAGATGGCAACTGCACTCGTGGGCTTGGGTGTCACAGGACGGACGCTGCTGGTCACGGCCGAATATGACGCCAACGTGACTCTGTCTGCGCGGAACCTCGTCAGTGTTGAAACCCTCGAAGCGAGCCAGTTGGATCCGGTAAGCCTAGTTGGAAGCGAGCACATTGTCTTTACCGAGGGCGCGCTTCGCAAAATCGAAGAGGCGTTGCAATGAACCCTGAACGCATTCATCAGATTCTTTTAGCTCCGGTGATATCGGAAAAAAGTACGACTGCCGCCGATGATGGAAATCAGGTTGTCTTCCAGGTCCTTGCTGACGCGACTAAACTGGAGATTCGAAAGGCCGTTGAAGCGGAGTTTGATGTGTCGGTAAGAGCGGTTCAGGTCATGAACGTTCGGGGAAAGGTCAAGCGCTTTGGCCGTACTCCGGGCAAACGTCCAAACTGGAAGAAGGCGTACGTCAGGCTCGCCGCGGGACAGGACATCGACTTTATGGGCGGCGGCAGTTAGGCCCTCGTCTCGTTAGCACATACAGGATATCAGGTATGCCAGTCGTCAAACAGAAACCTACCTCCCCCGGCCGTCGTGGGATGGTCCGGGTGGTAGCGACCGGGCTTCACAAAGGTCGATCGGTACCGTCCCTTACAGAGCACAAAAGCGCGACCAACGGGCGGAACAACGCCGGCCGGATCACAGTTCGCCATCGTGGCGGAGGCCATAAGCGACATTACCGGGTCATCGACTTTGCTCGAACCAAAGACACCATCCCCGCACGGGTTGAGCGCTTGGAATACGATCCCAATCGTAGTGCTCACATTGCGTTATTGCTTTATTCGGACGGGGAGCGACGTTATATCATTGCGCCTAAGGGGTTGTCGGTGGGGGATCCGGTCGCTTCAGGATCGGATGTATCGATCCGTACCGGCAACGCACTGCCGTTGAAAAATATTCCGGTGGGTACCGTGGTCCACTGCGTCGAACTGAAGCCTGGCAAGGGCGCCCAGTTGGCCCGTTCAGCCGGAGCTTCCGTCCAGTATCTTGGCAGGGAGGGGGCATACGCGCTGATGCGGCTACGATCCGGTGAGACTCGGCGGGTTCTTGCAGAATGCCGTGCAACTGTCGGTGAGGTCGGTAACGCCGAAAATTCCTTAAGAAAGCTTGGAAAGGCCGGCGCGAAACGTTGGCGCGGAATTCGTCCGACCGTGCGGGGCGTGGCGATGAATCCTGTGGATCACCCACACGGCGGCGGTGAAGGGAGAACGTCCGGCGGCCGTCATCCAGTAACCCCCTGGGGTGTACCGACAAAGGGTTACCGCACCCGCAGCAATAAACGGACAGACTCGATGATCATCCGAAGAAGGAAGAAATAGTTATGCCGCGTTCGGTAAAAAAAGGACCCTTTGTGGATCATACGTTGTGGGCCAAAGTTTCGAAGGCACAGCAGGAAGGTTCGCGCCGGCCGATCAAAACTTGGTCCCGCCGCTCCATGATCATGCCCGAGTTCGTGGGTTTGACTATCGCTGTACATAACGGCAAGCAGCATGTCCCGGTACTCGTTACTGAGAATATGGTCGGGCACAAGTTGGGCGAGTTCGCGGCGACGCGAACCTTTCGCGGTCATGTTGGCGACCGGAAGGTTAAATAGACCTCAGTAGCAATAGATTAACCTTTGTAAAACAGCAAGGTATACGAGAAGACAATCATGGAAGTTAGAGCCGTTGCCCGCTTCGTGCGGCTTTCGCCGCAAAAAGGCCGCCTGGTCGCGGATCAGGTTCGTAACCTACCCGTTGGCAAGGCTTTGGAACTGCTACAGTTCAGCCCGCGCAAGGCCGCGGGAGTGATTCGCAAGGTCCTGGAGTCGGCCATTGCCAATGCCGAACACAACGAAGGTGCGGATATCGACGAGCTCAGGGTAAGCCAGATCATGGTGGACGAAGGACCCGTGCTGAAGCGTTGGAGACCTCGCGCCAAAGGGCGGGCAACACCACTGATTAAGTCAACAAGCCACATTACCGTACGCGTCAGTGACAACGGATCGGGGAGCAATTAACAGATGGGCCAGAAGATTCATCCAAACGGGTTTCGATTGGGCGTTATTCGAGACTGGGACGCAAAATGGTTTGCCACTGGGAAGACCTACGCGCGAAATCTGGTTGCCGATCAGACGATCCGCAGTTTTCTGCGCAATCGGCTCGCCAACGCTGCCGTTAGTCGTATCGAGCTCGTTCGTGCAGGTGAGACCCTGAACGTGACGATCCATACGGGGCGTCCTGGTATCGTGATTGGGAAGAAAGGAGAGGACATTGAGAAGCTTCGTAGAGACATCCTCCGTCTGAACAATAACGTACCGGTCCAGGTTGCTGTCGAAGAGATTCGCAAACCTGAGCTAGATGCAAGGTTGGTTGCCGAAAATGTCTGCCAGCAGCTAGAAAAGCGGATTATGTTCCGCCGCGCGATGAAACGAGCAGTTCAGAACACCATGCGCATTGGCGCAAAGGGCGTCAAGATCATGATCTCGGGACGGCTCAATGGCGCCGAGATTGCGCGCACCGAATGGTATCGAGAAGGTCGTGTGCCCCTGCATACCCTTCGCGCAGATGTCGATTATGGTTTTGCGGAAGCCCACACCACATACGGTGTTATCGGCGTCAAGGTGTGGGTGTTCAAAGGTGAAGTCATGCCGGGAACGGCTGAGCTCGAGGCACCTAGTAATAATAAGCCGACGGCCGGCGGGTGAGGGTGATCTGAAATGCTTCAACCGAAACGAACTAAATTCCGCAAACAGCAAAAGGGGCGAAATCGCGGCCTTGCAGTGCGCGGCAGCCGAGTTAGTTTTGGCGACTTCGGCCTTCAGTGCACAGGCCGGGGGCGTCTCACTGCGCGTCAGATTGAATCGGCGCGGCGGGCGATCAACCGCCATGTCAAGCGTGGCGGACGGGTTTGGATTCGAGTGTTCCCTGATAAGCCGGTTTCCAAGAAGCCCTTGGAGGTCCGAATGGGCAAGGGGAAAGGTAACCCGGAGTACTGGGTTGCCCTGGTGCAGCCTGGAACCATGCTTTATGAGATCCAGGGTGTTGATGAAGAACTCGCTCGCGAGGCGTTCCGACTTGCCGGGGCTAAGTTGCCCGTCGCCACCAATTTTGTAAAACGTCAGGCGGCCTAGGGTTATGGCAGAGAAAAAGGTTTCAGAATTGAATGCAGCGGAACTCAAGAGCGAGTTACTCGAGTTGCGAAAAGAGCAATTTAACCTGCGAATGCAGAGGAGTACTGGCCAACTGGCCAATCCCTCCCGCTTCAAGGCGGTCCGGCGGGAGATCGCCCGGATCAAAACCCGCATGGTTGATCTCAATAGGACAGTTTCATGAGCGAAGAGAAAGCCGAAGCAACGTCCGGGCAGTCCCGGAGCGTTCAGGGGAGTGTGGAGAGCGTCAAGATGGATAAGACCATTACGGTCCTCGTTGAACGGCAGTTGCGCCATCCACTGTACAAAAAGTACATCCGGCGATCGACGCGCCTTCACGCCCACGATGCTGAAAACGAATGCCAGAAAGGAGACGTGGTAATCATTGAGGAGTGCCGGCCGATATCCAAGTCGAAGAGTTGGCGCCTCGTCAAGGTGGTCAGCCGGCTCGATAAGGTTGAAGGCTGAATTTGGTTAATCACATCGGGTTACGCGTGAGAAACCGACGCAGGGACAATCGCTTTATTTATTTTGAGAACACGAATTACACGTTTTAGGCCGGTATAGAATCATGATCCAGATGCAGAGTAACCTCAGTGTCGCTGACAACAGCGGCGCCCGCCGAGTGCAATGTATTAAGGTGCTCGGAGGTTCCAAGCGCCGTTATGCTGGAGTAGGCGACATCATCAAGATCAGCGTCAAAGAAGCTATCCCCAATAGTCGCGTGAAAAAAGGAGATGTCTATCATGCGGTGGTCGTGCGAACCAAGCACGGCGTTCGCCGCGGGGATGGATCGCTAATCCGTTTTGACAATAACGCCGCAGTCCTGCTCAACGCACAGTATCAACCTGTCGGCACCCGTATCTTTGGTCCGGTCACCCGCGAACTAAGGTCCGAACGTTTCATGCGCATCATTTCATTGGCGCCGGAAGTGTTGTGAGTGTTTGAGACTGCGAGATTAATTAAATGAAGAAATTTCGAAAGGGCGATGATGTCGTGATCCTCACAGGGCGTGACAAAGGCAAGCGTGGAACAATTCTGCGGGTCCTCGACGACGAGCGGGCGCTGGTCGACAGCGTCAACGTGGTCAAGAAACACACACGGCCAAATCCGAACAAAGGGGAGACTGGCGGGATAATTGAAAAAGAATCGCCAATCCGACTTTCGAATCTCGGGATGTATAACCCGAACAGCAAGGAGCCCGATCGAGTCGGATTCAAGTTTCTTGAAGATGGTCGTAAGGTAAGGGTATTCCGTTCAGATGGAGAAATGATCGACGTCGGCTAAAGTCGACAGGCGAATTATCATGGCACGACTGCAAGAACACTACCAGAAAACCGTTGTTCCGGCCCTGATGGAACAGTTTAAATATTCCAGCGCCATGCAGGTGCCGCGGATCACAAAGATTACGTTGAATATGGGTGTTGGCGAAGCGGTTGCGGATAAAAAAGCGATGGAAGGTGCGGTCGATGATCTCACGAAAATTGCCGGCCAGAAACCTATAGTCACCAACGCACGAAAATCTGTCGCTGCTTTTAAGATTCGGGAAGGTTGGCCCATCGGTTGCAAGGTGACCTTGCGACGCGAACGGATGTACGAGTTCTTGGATCGCCTGATTACGGTAGCAATTCCCCGAGTTCGAGACTTTCGGGGTTTGTCTGCCCGCGCTTTTGATGGGCGGGGAAACTTCAGTGTGGGTCTCAAAGAGCAGATCGTTTTCCCGGAAATCGACTACGACAAAGTCGATACGATCCGTGGTCTTGATGTCACCATCACTACTACTGCCGGTACCAACGAAGAAGGTGAGGCGTTATTGCGTGGGTTTAATTTCCCGCTTCGTAAATAGCCCATAAACAGGTAACGAGATATGGCAAAAAAATCAATGCTCGCGCGGGAAGTGAAACGTCGCAGATTGAATGATCAACACAGTGCTGCAAGAGAATCGCTGCGCCAGCGAATTATTGACGAGTCGCTATCCTATGATGAACGTTGGCAGGCGATGCTGGATCTGCAGAAGCTCCCTCGAGACTCAGCAAGAACCCGCCAGCGCAACCGCTGCGCTTTGACAGGGCGGCCGCGTGGCTATTTCCGCCGGTTCGGGCTTGCACGCAACGCGTTGCGAGAGGTCGTCATGCGCGGAGAGGCGCCGGGCGTTGTCAAGGCGAGTTGGTAACGGTAGATAAACAGATCGAACCCAGGCTCACGCAGTCTTAGAGGAAAAGTATATATGAGCATGTCGGATCCCATTGCAGATATGTTGACCCGTATCCGCAACGCCTTGGCGGTAAGAAAGCGTGCGGTCACGATACCGGCGTCAAATATTAAACAGGCGATTGCCCGGGTGCTGAAAGAAGAGGGCTACATCAGCGATGTAGAGACCCACAAAGAAGGCGCCCATCAGAATATGACGATCACCCTACGTTACGCTGACGGCGTCGGGGCAATTGAAGAAATCCAACGGATAAGCCGTCCTGGCAGAAGGGTTTACTGCAGCGTCGCCGATATGCCACAAGTGAATGGCGGGTTGGGTATCGTCATGGTGTCGACCTCAAAAGGTCTGATGACTGGCCGACAGGCGCGCTCTTCAGGTGTGGGTGGCGAAGTGGTCTGTCGCGTCTTCTAGCCTGACGAAATATCTGGAGCACAAGTTATGTCCCGAGTAGCCAAGAATCCGATCAGAATTCCGGCCGGTGTGGAGGCGGTGCTCGGTGATGCATCGGTCAGTGTAAAAGGGCCTCAAGGCGAGCTTTCTCTTGCCTTGCATCCCGGCGTCGGTGTTGAACAGTCTGATGGCATTATTAAGGTCAGTCCGCGGAACGATCAATCATGGGCGATGGCGGGCACGTTTCGTGCGTTGATTGCAAATATGGTTACCGGGGTGGCCACGGGCTTTGAGAAAAAACTTGAGATCATTGGCGTCGGCTATCGCGCGCAGGCGCAGGGTCAGAAATTGAATCTTAGTCTAGGCTTCTCCCATCCCGTCGTTTACCAGATGCCTGAGGGCGTATTCGTCGAAACCCCCACTCAGACAGAAATTGTGCTGAAAGGATCTGATAAGCAGCGAGTCGGCCAGGCCGCTGCGGAAATTCGCGGCTTCCGACCTCCGGAGCCTTATAAAGGCAAAGGGATCCGATATTCAGGGGAATACGTAGTCCGCAAACAGGCAAAGAAGAAGTAACTGGTAACCCTAACGCTATTTCATTGAATTATTGGGATCAGGCAGCATGAGCGAGAAAAACAAATCACGTATTCGACGCGGCGTAAAAACGCGCTCGCGAATTTCGCGTGACCGGGTCAACAGAATGAATGTTTTCCGCACGCCGCGTCATATTTATGCCCAGATTATTGACCCGTCTGGAGGACGGGTATTGGCAAGCGCTTCAAGCCTGGAAAATGAAGTCCGCAACGACCTCAAGAATGGGGGAAATATTGCTGCAGCAACAGTTGTGGGCAAGCGCATCGCCGAGAAAGCTATAGCCGCGGGCGTCGAAACTGTCGCCTTTGATCGTTCCGGGTTCCGCTATCACGGACGGGTCAAGGC